>JAZGDQ010000099.1:0-14753 GCA_036477985.1 bacterium | reverse complement strand
GCCCCCACGGCCCCCTGCTGCGCTCCACTCTCCAGCTCGGCGACCCGGCTGTCATCGCCGAGCGCTGCGGCCTCACCGTGGTCGCCGACTTCCGCGCCCGCGACGTGGCCGCCGGAGGCTCCGGGGCCCCCCTCACCCCCTGGGCGCACGACCTCCTCTTCTCGCGGACGGAGGCCCCGTCGGCCTTCCTCAACCTGGGGGGAATCTCGAACCTCACCTACATCCCCCCCGCGGGAGAGGAGGGGCTCTTCGGCTTCGACGCCGGGCCGGCGAACATGGCGATCGACGCCCTCGCCCGCCGCCTCTCGGGGGGCGCGGAGTCCTTCGACCGCGACGGCGCCCTCGCGGCGCGCGGGGAGATCGACGAGGCGGCCCTGGCCCGCCTCCTGGAGCATCCCTTCCTCTCCTCGCCCCCGCCCAAGAGCACGGGAAGGGAATCCTTCGGAGAGGCCTTCCTCGACTCCGCCCTCGCTCTCATGGACGCCCCCGGCGCGCGGGGGGAAGACCAGCTCGCCACCCTGACCGCCTTCTCGGCCGAGTGCGTCATTCGGGCGGTGCGCGATCATTTTCCCCGGGACGCCCCCCCCGCCGAGATCGTCGTAGGGGGAGGGGGGGTGCGCAACCGGACCCTGATGCGCCTCCTGGAGGAGGGGCTCTCCCCCGTTCCCCTCGTCTCAAGCGGAGACAGGGGCCTTCCTCCCGATGCGGTGGAGGCCGTCTCCTTCGCCCTCCTCGCTTGGGCGACCCTGCGGGGAGTGGCGGCGAACGTGCCCGCGGCGACCGGGGCGTCGCGGAAGGTCGTCCTGGGCCATATCACCCCGGGGAGGAATTTTTACTAGCCGGCGAACAAATCGCCCAAAGTGTGATCCGCGTCACATGCAAAACCGCCCCTTTCCTCCCGAATGTGACGCAAAGCACAGCATGCGGCGCCCGGATGCCTTATATTAATCTACTGTGGAGAATTCAGGAGGACCGCGGTGGAAGAGGAAACGATCGAGTTGACGAAAGAGTTGATCCGCATCCCGAGCGAGAACCCGACGGGGACGGAAGCCGCCGTCGCCGAGCGGGTGGAGGCCTACCTGCGCGGCCTGGGCGTCGAGGTCGAGCGCGATCCGGTCGTGGACGGGCGGGAGAATCTCATCGCCGAGATGGGCGGATCCGCAAACGGCCCGGCCCTGGTTTTCCTCAACCACATGGACACGGTTCCGGTCGGGGAGGGTTGGACGCGGGACCCCTTCGGCGCCCGCGAAGAAGACGGGAGGATCTGGGGGAGGGGCTCGTGCGACATGAAGGGCGGCCTCGCGGCCGGCCTCACCGCCCTCAAGTCCCTCAAGGCGCGCCTCGACCGGGGGGCCCGCGCGGCCCGCGCCGTAAGGTGCTGCCTGGTGGTGGACGAGGAGGGCCCCTGGATGCGCGGCGTCTCCGCCGCCATCGACCGGGAGCGCATCGGCCCGCGCGACGTCGTCCTCTCCTGCGAGCCCACCGGTCTCCGCCTCATGACCGCCCAGAAAGGGGCCATGTGGTACGAGGTCCTCATCACGGGAAAGAGCGCCCACGCCGCCGCGCCCCACATGGGGGCGGACGCCGTGCAGGCCGCCGCGCGGACGGCCATCGGGCTGCGCGAGCGCGGGGCGGCGCTGAGCGCCGCCCATCCCCTGCTGGGCGCGTCCACCGTGGTGGTGAGCGTCATCGCCGGGGGCCGCAAGACGAACGTGGTGGCCGACGGATGCCGCCTCGAGGTGGACGTCCGCTTCGTGCCCCCGCTCACGGTGCCCGACGCGCGCGCCCTCGTGGAGGCGGCGGCGGCCGAGGCGTGCGCGGAGGTTCCCGGAACCTCGGCCGAGGTGCGGCCCCTCTCGGTGGACCGCCCGCCGATCCTGGCCGACCCGGAGGCCGAGGGCGCCCGGCTCATCGGCGAGGCCTTCCGCGCCGCGACCGGCGGGGAGATCGAAACGGGCGGGGTGAGCTATTACTCCGACGCGGGCCTGGTCGCCGCGCGCACGGGGAACCGGCAGTGCTTTCTCTTCGGTCCGGGCAACATCGAGCAGGCGCACGCGCCGGACGAGTTCATCGACGTTGACGAGCTTCGTGCGGCGGCCCGCGTCCTGGGACGCCTCGCCGAAAAATTCGCCTTGGAGAACCCGTAGATGAACGCGGCTAAGCAGTCCCCCCAGCCGGGGGAGGGCGCGCGCGCCGCCAAGAAGATCTTGTTCCAGAAGCCGTTTCCCTTTGAAATTCAACGTCTTATCGAGAAGCTCCAGCGCGGCTACCCGCTCTTCGCCGAGATGAGCGAGTATGAGATCTCCAAACTCCTTCGTCTGTGCGACCGGGTGACGTATAATAGGGGCCAAAGGATCTTCAAGGAGGGCGAAAAAGGAGACTTGTTTTATTTTGTCCTCTCGGGCGAGGTGATAATCAGCCTCGGCGATTTCGAGGCGGCGCGCCTGGGTCAGGGCCAGTTCTTCGGCGAGATGGGGGTGCTCGACGACGCCCCCCGAAACGCCACCGCGGAGGCGGCGACAGAGGTGGTCCTGTTCGCCATCTCCCGGAAGGCGCTCGAAAGCAAAGAGCCGGCGCTGGGCTACAAGATCGTCATGAACCTCGCGAAGCAGCTCTCTGACAAAATCAGGGAGGCCGACCGGCTGCTCAAGAAGAGAGAGTCAGAGCGGCGCTGAGCTTCTTCGGCCCATGTGACGGCGGTCTTCGTAGTTTTCGCTTTCCCCGACCGGGGGAGAGGGTGTCTTGCCCGGGAGGAATCTCGAATGGAAAATCCGGCCCAAGGGGAAGATCCGAAAAAGCAGCCCGCGGTCAACAAGCTCTCCTCAAAGCGTGAGCTCCCTCCCGAGGTGCGCTCCCTCATCCGCAGGCTCCAGAAGAACTACTCGTTCTTCTCCGACCTGGAGGAGAGCGAGGTGGGCCAGTTCCTCCGTCTCTGCAAGCGGGAGAAATTCGAAAAAGGCAAGACGATCTTCCAGCAGGGAGAGTCTGGCGAGGCCTTCTTTCTCATCGTCTCGGGCGAAATCTCCATCATCGTGGGGGAGAAGGAGGTGGCCCGCATCGGCCAGGGCCAGCTTCTCGGGGAGATGGCCATGCTCGACAGCTCCCCCCGCTCCGCCACCGCCCAGGCCGACGAGGACACCATCGTTTTCTCCATCGCCCGAAATGTCCTCACCAAGCGGATGCCCGGCCTGAGCTATAAGGTCGTGGTCAACATCGCGAAGCAGCTTGGCGAAAAGCTGCGCGAGTCGAACGAAATCATCAACAAAATGAAGGCGCAGGCCGAAGGGTGAATCCATGAAAGACCCGGAAGAGGGCGAATCTCCGGAGGAAGCCAGATCCGAGAAGCAGTCGTTCCGGCTCACCCGCGAGGGGAAGCCTCCCCTCCGAGAGCTCATCGTCAAGCTGAAAACCAACTACGAATTCTTCGCGGATATGAGCGAATCGGAGATCGTGCGCTTCTTCCGCCTCTGCGACCGCCTGTCGGTGAAGCCGGGTGAAGTCATCTTCGAGGAAGGGGAGAAAGGAGAGGAGTTCTACCTCATTGTCTTCGGCGGAGTCGCCATCTTCGTCGGGGATCGGGAGGTGAGCCGTCTCGGGGCGGGCCAATGCTTCGGGGAGATGGCCATCCTCGAGGACGCCCCCCGCAACGCCACCGTCAAGGTCGTCGAGGACACCCTGCTGTTTTGCGTCGACCGGGGCATTCTGACCAACGTTCTTCCCGGCCTCGGCTTCAAGATCGCCACCAGCCTCGCGCGCCAGCTCTCCGACAAGCTCCGGGATACGGACAAGCTCCTCGCCGACACCGACTGAGGGCCGGGCCCGCACGGCGGCTCATCCGCCCTCGGCGCGATCCACCTCCTCCAGCATCCGCCGGACGCTTTCGAGCTGCTCGAGGGCGCCCGCCTCCTTGAACAGATCCCGCGCCTGGGTGAAGCGCTCGCGCGCGAGCGGGAGGTCCCCCCCCTCCAGGTGGAGGCGGCCCAGGTTGCCCAGGCTGGTCGCCTGGCCCACCCGGTGCCCCTGCTCGCGGTTCAGCTTCAGGGCGGATTCGTAGGCCGCCTGGGCCTCGTCCGGATCCCCGCGGAAATAGTGGATGTTCCCGATGTTGCTGAGGTTGGCCGCCTCCCCCTTCGGGTTCCCCAGCTCGCGGTGGAGGGCGAGGGCGCGCTCGTATTGCCCGAGGGCGCGGGTGAACTGGTCCTGCCCGGTGTGGATGATCCCCATCTGCCCGCACACGAGCGCCTCGCCCGCCTTGTCCTCCGCCCCCTCGCAGAGGCGGGCCGCCTCCTCCAGGTGCTCCAGCGCGTTGTCGAACTCTCCGATTTCGCCCTGGGCGGCCGCGATTCCCACGAGCGCGCGCACGCGGGAGGGCTCGTCCCCCGCTTCCTTGAAGAGACGGGAGGCGTCGAAGAAATGGCGCTGGCCCTTCTCCCCCTCGCCGAGCCGGCGGAAGAGCTGGCCCACCCGCATGTGGAGCCGGGCGAGGAGGCGGGTGTCCGCCCCCGCGCCGAGGCACTCGATGGCGGTGACGTAGGATTCCATCGCCCGCGCCGTCTCCCCCTTCGTCTGGTAGAGGAAAGCCAGGTTCCGGCTCGCCGCGGCGCGAAGGGCGTTGTTGACGCCCGCCTCGCGCAGCGCCTCCCGGCAGTAGGAGATGGCCGGCTCCACCTTGCCCCGCGCGTGGGTGACGACGGCGAGGGCGTTCAGCACCGGCCCCAGGCTCTCGGCGCGGCGCAGGGCGTCCTTCAGATGCGCGGTCGCCTCGTCGTGGCGCCCGAGTGCGAGCAGGAGGATCCCCAGGCGGAGGTGCTCCCCGGCCCCCGGCTTCTCGCGCCCCGACTTGCGCTCCTCCAGGTCCGCCCGGGCGGCCTCGGCCGCGCCCTGCGCCCAGGCCGGAAGGGTCACCTCGCTCTCCTCGATGGCGATGAGGTCGCCCGGGAAATACGACGAAATGGCGGCGAGGACGAGGTCGGCGGGCGCGCCCTCGGGCGGGGGCGCCTCCTCGGCTCCCTCCTCCGCGGGGGGCGCGGCGGAGGAGGAGGGCGCCGGCGCCGCCTCTCCTTCTCCGGCTTCCGCCTGCGCGGCCTCCTCCCCCCAGATGCTCGCCAGGCCCTCCTCGGGAAGCTCGGGGGGGATCCCGGAATCCTCGGGCGCCGCCTCCGCCACTTCGGGGGCTTCGGGATACTCGATCAGCTCGATCGGCTTCTCCTGCCCGGCGGGGAAGGGCTCCTCCTCCCGCTCGATCGGCTCCTCCTCAACGGCGGCCTCCCCCTCCCGGTCCAGGACCGAGAAGACGTCCTCCCCCACCTCTTCCTCCCCGGCGGGAGCCGGCGCCTCCTCCATGTCGGCGGCCTCCTCCAGGACCTCTTCGGCCTCCATCACCGCATCGTCGGCGACGAACTCGGGCTCCCCGGCCTCCTCCCCGGCGATTAGGACCGGCTCCCCGCCGGCCTCCTCCCCGGGGATCTCCTCAAGCTCCAGGACGTCCTCGCCAGCTTCCTCCGCCGGCGCTTCCAGGGAGAGGGGAGGCGCCTCTGCGGGCGCCACCTCCGGCGCCGCCGCCTCCCCGGCCGCCGGCTCGACCTCGCCCACCGGCTCCTCGGCCTCCTCCATGTCGGCGGCGCCGAGAACCAGGGTGTCCCCGCCCCGTCCCTCGGGGATGACGATCGTGGGGGGTTCCGCCTCACCCTCCGCCTCGAGGACGGTTTCGGCCTCCGGGACCTCCTCGGTCTCCGGGACCTCTTCCGACTCCAAGACCTCCTCCTCCGCCGAAGCATCGGGGAAGAAGACAACCTCCTCCTCGCCCTCATCTTCAAGAACCGCCGGAGGCTCTTCTTCCTCCGGGGACTTGGCGGAGAGGACGGCCTCCTCCTCGGCGGGGAGCTCTTCAGAGCTCACCTGATCGGCAGCCGCCTCATCGGAGGCCGCTTCCTCCCCGGGGAGGGCTTCTTCTTCCAGAAACTCCGGCCGCTCCTCCGCTTCCTCCGCCGGGGACTTGCCGAAGAGGGGCTCTAGATCGGAGTCCACCTCCACCGCCGCCTGGGGCTCCTCCTCCTTCGATGACTCGGGGAAGAGGACGGCCTTCTCCCCGGCGGGGGCTTCTCCATCTTCCATCGCCGCCGGAGGCTCCTCCTCCTCCTCCGATGACCCGGGGAAGAGAGCGACATCCTCCTCCTCCGCCTCGTCTACGGCGGTCTCCCCGGCGGGGGGCGCTTCACCTTCCGATCCGGCATCGTCTTCCTCGAATCCGGCCAAGCGCTCCTCCAGGGTCTCCTCATCGGTCTCGAAGGGCGCGAAGGGCGCTTCCCCCGGCGCGGAAGGCTCGGCCGGCGGCGACGCCTCCGCGACGGCCACCCCCATGAGCTGGGCCACGGTCCGGCGGGGGGGGACGTCCTGGGGCGCGGGAAGATCCTCCCACCAGGGGCCCCTTCCGTCCCCGGCGGGGGATTCGGCGGGCGCCGGCGGGACGGCTTCCGCCCTCTCTTCTTCCTCCCCCGCTTCCGCCTCTTCGCCTCCGTCCCCGGCGATCATCTCGGTTCCGCCTTCGCCGTAGCCGGAAGCCGCCGCCGCAACGCGCTCCTCCCTCTCACCATCATCCGGAGGCGTTTCCTCCTCCTCCGGAGGCAGGCCCTGGATCTCCCGAAGGCGGGCGGCCACCGAGGAGGAGCCGCTTTTCTCCTCCTCTACCTCCTCCGCGGGCCCGAAGAGCTTTTCCACCCCACGGGTGATCTCGCCCGGCGGCGCGTCCTCCTCCTCTCCCAGGAACGAATCCCAGGTTTCGGCGGGGAACCTCGAGCGCCTCTGCGTACGCCTGTGGAACCACCACACGGCGGCGAGAGCCAGCACGACGATGGCCGCGAGCAGGCCCAGGGTCGAGTAAAGGTCCGTCATCTCCACGAAGCGTCTCCCTCAGGCGACGCGCTTGCGCAGCGCGCGGCCCGGGCGCGCACCGGTGTGCGCTCCCTCCTCCACGACGGCGGTTCCGTTCACCAGCACCATCTCGATTCCCGCCGGATAGGCGATCGGCTCGGCGTAGCTCGACCGGTCGCGCACGCGCGCGGGGTCGAAGAGAACGATGTCCGCCTTCATGCCCGCGGCGAGGCGCCCCCGGTCCCGGATGCCGAGCTTTCGGCAAGGGTCCGAGGTCATCTTCCGCACGGCCTCGGCCAGGGGGAAGAGGCCCTCGTCCCGGGCGAGGTTGCCCAGGACGGCGGGAAAGGAGCCGAAATTGCGCGGGTGGGGATGGCCGGACCCCAGGGGCGGAAGGTGGGTGAGCGCGCCCGAGTCGGAGCCGACCATGACGAAGGGCAGGCCCATGATGCGCCGCATGTTCTCCTCGCTCATCATGAAGAGGAGAATCTCCACGTTGAGCTTTTCCTCGGCCAGAAGGTCCATCATCGCCTCGACCGGCGCGGCGCCGCGGCGGGCCGCCGCCTGGGCCAGCGTGAGGCCCTCGAGGGCGCGGTTCTCCTCGGTGAGCACCCGGCTGACGATGATCCGCTCCCAGTACGCCGGCTCGGGGTGGGATTTGAGGATCTCGGCGCGGATCCGCTCGCGGGCGGCGGGGTCGCGCAGCCGGGCCGTTTTCTCCTTCAGCCCCCCGTCGTGGACCCAATTGGGCAAAAGGGCGCTCAGGTGGGTGTTCGAGGCGACGTAGGGGTAGCGGTCGCAGGTGATGTCCTGCCCCCGCGCGCGGGCCTGCTCGATGAGGTCGAGCGCCCTGTCCAGCTTGTCCCAGTTCCGCTCGCCCGCCGTCTTGAGGTGGCTGATCTGAAGGGGGAGGCCGGCCTCCTTCGCGGTGGAGGCGACCTCCTCGATGGATTCGAGCAGTTCGTCTCCCTCGCTCCGCATGTGGGTGGCGAGCAGGCCCCCGTGGCGCGCCGAGACCCGGCAGAGGGCGGTCAGCTCCGCCCGGTCGGCGAAGCAGGCCGGCGCGTACACCAGACCCGTCGAGAGGCCGAAGGCGCCCTGGGACATCCCCTCCTCCACCATGCGCTCCATGGCGGCGAGATCGTCCGCCGTGGCGCGGCGGGCGCTCCCTCCCATTACGCTCGCGCGCACGGTGTTGTGCCCCACGAGGGCGACGTAGTTGACCGAGATGCCGGTGGACTCGAGGAGGCCGAGGTGGCCGTCCAGGTCGGAGAAGGGAAGGCTCAGATCGAACTGCTCCCGGTAGGAGCGGCGGCGCTCCTCGATCTCTTCGCCCCCGATGGGGGCCGCTGCGTAGCCGCAGTTGCCCCCCACGTCGGTGGTCACCCCCTGGCGCACCTTGGCCTCGGCGGTGGGATTGATGAGGAGGTAGTAGTCCGAGTGGCCGTGAATGTCCACGAAGCCGGGCGCGAGGGCGAGGCCGCGGGCGTCGATCTCCCGCCGGGCGGAGCCCTCCAGGCGGGGGCCGGCGGCGGAGATGGTCTCCCCGTCGACGGCGAGATCCCCAGTGTAGGGCTCCCCGCCGCTTCCGTCGTAAATCGTCGCCTCGCGGAAGATGAGCTCGTGCATGCCGCCTCCGGCAAGGCGGAATGAGGGGGAGGGGGGGACCGGCTCTAGCCCGCTAAAAAGGGGATTATGGGCGAAATCTCATTGATTCGCAATCACTTCCCGGCCGAAGGACCACCTCCCGCCCGCCATGGCGGCGCGCAGCTCGAGGGTGGCCGGGGCGAGGACGCACAGGTCGGCCGCCGCGCCCGGGGCGAGCAGGCCGCGCGGAGGGGAGAGCCCGCGGGAGGACAGCCCCAGAAGGCGGGCGGGGTTCCGGGTGGCCGTAGCGATGAGCCGCCCCGGGTCGAGATCGGTCCACTCCCGCAGCAGGGGGAGCATCTCTCCCAGCGAGAGCCGGCTTCCGGCGAGAACACCCTCCCGCCGGACGGCGGCGTCTTCCTGCCGGACGGCGGCGGCGTCCGAGGGCGGCTCCGGGGAGGAGGGGGCGGAAGCGAGGTCTGAGGTGAGGGCGGTCCGCTCCCAGCCCCGGGCGCGGAGGAAGGCCGCGGCGACCTGGGGGTGGACGTGCGCGCCGTCGGCGATCAGGCCCGCCGTGAGACGGGGGTCGGAGAGGACGGCGGCCATGGGGCCGGGGGCGCGGTGGAAGGGCGCGGGGACGGCGCCGGGCGCGGCGTAGCGGTTGAAGGCGTGGACCGCGAAGCGCGCCCCGGCCTCGAGGAGGGCCTGGACCTGCGCCTCCTCCGCCGCCGTGTGCCCGATGGCGATGACCACGCCCCGTTCGGTGAGCCGGCGCGCCGCCTCGGGCGCCCCCTCCACCTCGGGCGAGAGGGTGAGGAGGCGGAGGCCGGGCCGCCCTTCGGGGCCGAACCCGCCCGCCGCCTCGGCGATTCGCTCGATCTCGCCGAGATCGAGGGGCCGGACGTGGGCCGCCGGATGCGCGCCCCGCATCTTGGGGGCGATGTAGGGCCCCTCGAGGTGGAGCCCGAGGATGGCGGCCGCGGGCTCCCCCTCCCCGTCCCGGCTCTCCCATGCGCGGCGCACGGCGCCGGCGGCGGCGAGGAGGCGCTCGGGGGCGTCGGAGGTGAGGGTGGGCAGGAAGGCGGCGGTTCCCCGGCGGGCCAGGGCGCGGGCGACGCGGGAGACGGCCTCCGGGTCCCCCGCCAGGAGGGAGTCCTCCCCGAGGCCGTTCACCTGGAGGTCGATGAACCCGGGGCAGACCAGCCCCCCCTGAAGGGAGACGGTCTCGGCCCCGGCGGGCGGCGGAACCGCGCCGCGCGGCCCGGCCCAGGCGATCTTTCCCGATTCGATGATGACGAGCGCGTCGCGGATGCGCTCGATCGGCGTGCAGGCCTCGCACCCGATCAGGGCGAGGGAGGATGAGGTCACGGCGGAGGGGGCCGCTACTTTTTCCGGCCCTTCTTCAGTTGGGCCCGGACCTTGTCGTTCGCACTGATCAGGGTTTCGACGTTCTTCTGGGCCCCCTCGTAGAGGGAGCCCTCGAGCCGGTTCAGGATGAGGCGCCCGGCGAGAGTGTTGGCGCCGGGAACGGGAGGGGGCAGATTCTTCTTGCCGGGGTTCTTGGCGAACTCTTCCACCTCCCGGAAGATCTCCTTGTCGTCGTAAAGCTCCTTCTCGGCGTACTGATAGGTGAGCTTGACGTAGTCGCGCGCCTTGCGCTCCTGGTCTCGGGTCTCGCGGACGATGTTCTCCATGTCCACGGCGCCGGGCTTCTTGGCCGAACCCTTGCAGAGCTTCTCGATCTCCTTGAAGTACTTCGCCTCATCGTAGCTCTCGGGAAGCTCATCGCCCGGAATCTTGCTGCTGATCTCGAATTGAATTTTCTTGTCGATGAACTTGGGGGGGCCGATTTCGTAGGTGATGCCTTTCACGTTGAACCGGTCGCCCTTCTTGGGCTCGAATTTCTTCTGGAGATCCTTCGTCAGGATGTGCAGGGAGCGGGAAGCGGTTTCGACGAAAAGCTGTTCTTGAAGCGATGACATTTCGCGGGGCCTCCTTCCGGAAACAGAACTCATGGGGACGGACACAGAACCCATGAGGCGCAAGACAATGCCCCAGATTCGAGGGAGGAGTCAAGAGAGGGCCGATCCGCCCGCACAGAGGGAGGCGCGCCCCGCCCGGGCGCGCGGGCGGCCTCCCCGGAAAGATCCTGGACTCAGGGGAAATCCGGGGGAATCCGCCCCTCCCCGGCTCCTGCGGCCGGGCGCCTCCCGCGGGCCGGGCGGCGGTTTTTCCTGTGGTAGACTGCCCCGCTCCGGGCTCCGCCCCTCGTATTCGGAGGTTCAGATGGCTCCTCCTATCCACATTCGTTTCGCGGGCTATTCCCCTCCCGAAACCTCCCACAGCCGGGCCGCGGTCCGCTTCCGGGAGGCGCTCGCCGCGCGCCTGGGGGAGGCCGCCCGGGTGGACATCTACTGGAACGTGCTCGACTTCGGCTACAAGGCCGAGGACCTCCTCTCCATGGTGGAGTGCGGGGTGTTGACGATGTGCTATTTCTCGACCAGCTATCTCGCCGCCCGCGTGCCCGAGCTCGAGATCATCGACCTTCCCTTCCTCTTCGAAAACGAGGCGCAGGCCCACGCCGCCCTCGACGGCGCGCTCGGCGGCCGCCTCACCCGGGAGACCGAGGCCCGGACGGGCTACCGCATCCTCGGCTATTGGGACAACGGCTTCCGCCACCTGACGAACCGCCTGCGGCCCGTGCGCACGCCCGCCGATTGCGCGGGGCTGCGCGTGCGCCTCCAGCCCAACGATGTTCACGTCAAGACCTTCGAGCTCCTCGGCGCCGCGCCCGTTCCGACCGGCCTCAAGGAAGGGATCGCCATGATCGAGGCGGGCGAGGTGGACGCCCAGGAGAACCCCCTGGCGAACACCGCGACCTACGGCGTACACCGGCGCCACCCCCACCTCACCCTGACCGGCCACTTCTACGGCGCGCGGGGGCTCTACGTTCACCGGGAGGGCTTCGACGCCTGGCCCGAGGAGGTGCGCGCGGCGGTGACCGAGGCGGCGCGCGAGGCCATCTCCGCCCAGCGCGAGATGGCCGCTGCCGAGGAGGGGGAGGTTCGCGCCCGGCTGGAGGCCGAGGGCGTCGCCTTCGTGGACCTCACCCCGGAGGAGCGGGCCGCCTTCGTCCGCGCCACGGCCCCCATCATCGAGGAGGCGCGCGCCCGCCTGGGGGAGCCGCTCTTCGCGCTCCTCGGCTGAGAGCCGGCCGCGGGCGGCTCTTTCCGGCCTTCGGCTTAAGGGATGACGACCACCTTGCCCGTGTTCTTCCGCGTCTGAATGTGGTTGAAGGCGTCGGCCGCCCGCTCGAGCGGGAAGGTTTGGTCAATGGTGAGCTTGAGCGTCCCCGCCCGGATCATGGCGAGGAGCTTGCCGATCGCCTCGCCGATGCGATCGAGGTGATCGGGAAAGTGCCGGGAGAGGTAGAAGCCCATCAGCGTCCGGTTCGAGGCGAGAATCTCGCGGTTGTCGAATTGGACGATGTCCCCGCTCGCGGCGCCGTAGATCACCAGGCGGCCGAAGATGGCCAGCGCCTCGTTGTAGGAGCGCAGCAGAATCTCCCCGCCGATCGATTCGAGGATGATATCGGCGCCCTTTCCGTCGGTGAGGGCGAGGACCTCCTTCACCCAATCGCCCTCGGTGTAGTTGACCGCCTCGGCGCCCAGCTTGGCGACCATCCGGCACTTCGCCTCGCTCGATGTGGTTCCGATCACCCGGGCGCCCCGGGCGAGCGCGATCTGGACGGCGAGGCCGCCCACCCCGCCGGCGGCGGCGTGGACGAGAACGGTCTCCCCGGGCTGAACCTTGACCGCGTTGTCCATGATCATCATGGCCGTGAGGCCCTGGGTCCGCAGGGCCGCCCCCTCGACGGGGGTGAACCCCTCGGGAATCGGGCTCAGGCGGGCGGCCTTCGCCACCAGGAACTCGGCCAGGGCGCCGCCCATGGGGTTTCCCCCGATCACGCGCTGGCCCGGGGCCAATTCCCCGGCGCCGGGGCCGACGGCGTCGATGGAGCCGCAGAACTCGCGCCCGAGGACGAAGGGCAGGGGCATCTCGTCCACGTAGCGCCCCTCGCGGATCATGATGTCGGAGAAGTTCAGCCCCACCGCCTCGACCTTCACGCGCACCTCGCCCTCGCCCGGCTCGGGCACGGGCAGGTCGACCGTCTCCATCACCTCGGGGCCGCCGTGCTTTTCGATCTGAATGGCTTTCATCCCGAATCCTTTCCCCGCCCCGGCCGGGCGGCGCTCAGCTGCTCTTCAAGGACGCCTTGTAGCGCTGGTTCATGCTCTGGGCGATGCCGCCCATGACGGCGGCGGTGAGGTCGAAGGCAGCGTCGAGGACTTCCTCGGGGATTTCCGCTTTCCCGGCGTCCGCCAGGCGGCGGTCCACTCAGGGCTGGCAGTTGCGCACGATGGCGATGGAGAGCCCGATGAGGGTTTTCTCCCGGTCGGTGAGAAGGTCGGTGGCTTGGGCGTCCCGGTAGTATCGGCGGAAATCGGCGCGTTCGGTCATCTGGGGTCTCCTGGATGGGGCGAACGGAAGTGGGGATTATAGGTTCGTCCCCCGCCGCGGACAACGCGGGAGCCGCCCGGGGAGGGGCGGCCGCCCAGGGGGGGGCTTGCCGCCCGGCGGGGGTCCGATCATGATGCGGAGTCCGCACCGGCAGGCGAATGAGCGCCCGGACGGGCGGGGGCGCCGCCCCCCTCCGGGGGGCGACACTCGGATTCGAAGCGAACGGAGGAGGAGCGCATGGAGCTGGGACTACGGGGCAAGGCGGCCATCGTCACCGGGGGAAGCAGCGGGCTGGGGCTCGCCATCTCCCGGGAGTTCCTCCGGGAGGGGTGCGAGGTGACGATCTGCGCCCGCGGGGAGGAGCGGCTCGAGCGGGCGCGGGGGGAGCTGGAGGAGGCCGCCGGGCGCGATGTGCTCGCCATTCGGGCGGACGTGAGCGTGGCCCCGGACCGCGAGCGGGTCGTCCGCGAGACGGTGGAGCGCTCCGGAACCGTTCACATCCTCGTCAACAACGCGGGCGCGAGCACGACCAAGGACTTCCTCGACGTGAGCCTGGCGGACTGGGACGCCACGCTGGGCACGATCCTCCTGGCCGCCTCGGAGATGTGCCGCCTCGTCATCCCCCACATGCAGAAGCAGAAGTGGGGGCGCATCATCAACGTCGGCTCCACGAGCAGCCGCCAGCCGCGCGCCCGGCGGGTCATCTCGAACGCGGCCAAGGCCGCCCTCATCAACTTCACCAAGACCCTCTCGGGCGAGTTCGTGGGGGACGGCATCCTGGTCAACGCGTTGAACCCGGGCCGCTTCGCCACGACGTGGCCGGGGCGCATCCGCAAGATGGCGGCCGAGAGCGGCCGCAGCGAGGAGGAGGTCCACGCCGAGGTGACGAAGGACGTCGCCATGGGCCGGCTCGGCGCGCCCGAGGAGTTCGCGGCGGCGGCCGCCTTTCTGGCGAGCGAGCGGGCGAGCTTCATCACCGGCGCCGCTCTCCAGGTGGACGGAGGCGAGCTCTACTCAATCTGAGAAAGCGTCCGGCCGCGGGCGCGACCGATGTCCCGGTAGCGAATCCTTCCGGTGAATTTTCTCGGCGCCGCAAGCCTTCCGCGCGCGCCGGCGGGTTTTTTTCGTTCTGTTCTCAGGAAAATTAAATCCGCGGAAGTGTGAACCATTTCACAGTTAAAGAGAAATCCCGGTCACATATTATCCATAATAAAGTGATTGCAATCACTTCCCTCGCCGCCAGAAATTTCGACCCTTTCGGTGACGAAGGATTCGGTCCGCCGGAAGGAAAGAGACGCGGAGGCCGAGAATGGAATTCACCACTGCGGACGAAAGCCGGACAAATTCCCCAGGCCGTTTTCGCAAACCCCCACCCATCTCAAAAGGATACTGCGCGTCTCGAAATGAGTTGCCGAGAAAATCCCTTTCCTTCGGATTGGTGACGGCCAGCCACGGAAGAGCCGTCCGGAAGCCGACGCAGATGGATTGGGACGAGGAGTTGGAAGGAATTCTTGACGGAATGAATTCAGAGACGCCCTGATCCGGGCCGTCCCGCCGGCTACATCCGCACCGCCACGGCGTAGCCCGCCCAGGCCGCGCCGAGACTCCCTCCCACCGAGAGCGCCACGTTGAGGAAGGCGGGCCACCAGCTGCCCTGCTGGGCGAGCCGAAGGGTGTCCAGGCTGAAAGTCGAGAAAGAGGTGAAGCCGCCGAGCACGCCGACCAAGAGGAGGAGCCGAGCCTGGGAGGGCGCGTCTCCCCGGGCCAGAAAGATC
>JAZGDQ010000098.1:0-5134 GCA_036477985.1 bacterium | reverse complement strand
TCACCTCCCGGAGGCCGGGCCCCCCCTCGGGGGGCGGGAGCGGCCGTCCGAGAGAGAGGCGGGCGCCGTCAAGGATATCAGGGTTTTCGAAAAGTCACCGGGCATGATGAGAAAGGGAGATGACAATGGCCGAGCATGAGCTGATCGCGGGCGCCGACAACGTGCACTGGGGCTACTTCGACGCCTCCTTGGAGCCCGTGATGCGGATCGCCTCGGGGGACACCCTCATCGTCCGCACCGAGTCGGGGCGCGCGGACCTCCTGGACGAGCTGGGGGACCGGGCCTCGCCGGCCCTTCGCGGCATCCTCGCCAACGCCAAGCGGGAGCTGGGCCCCCACATCATGACGGGTCCCGTCTACATCGAGGGGGCCGAGGCGGGCGATGTCCTCGAGGTGCGGATCAAGGACATCGAGCCCCGCTACGACTGGGGCTACAACGGCTTCCGCCCCTTGGTGGGCGGGCTGCCCGACGATTTCCCCTACTCCCGGGTGGTCGTCGTGAACGTGGATCTCGAAAAGAGGGTCGGCGACTGGGGGGCGGGCGTCCAGGTGCCCCTCGCCCCCTTCTTCGGCAACTTCGGGGTCGCCCCGCCCCCCGGAATGGGCCGCATCGCCACCATCACCCCCGGCCTCTGGGGCGCCAACATGGACAACAAGGAGCTGGTGGCGGGCTCGACCCTCTACCTGCCCATCTTCAACGAGGGGGCGCTCTTCTCGGCCGGGGACGGCCACGGCTGCCAGGGGGACGGGGAGGCGAACATCAACGGGATCGAGATGGGCCTGAGCGGAACCTTCGAGCTCATCGTCCGAAAGGACATGAAGCTCTCCGCGCCCCGCGCCGAGACGGCGACCCATCACATCCTCATGGGATTCGACCCCCTCCTCGACAACGCCGCCCAGAAGGCGCTGCGCGAGACCATCGCCTTCCTGGGCGAGACGCGGGGGATGAGCCGGGACGACGCCTACACCTTGTGCAGCCTCGCGGTGGACCTGCGCGTCACCCAGATTGTGAACCAAGTGAAGGGCGTGCACGCCATGCTCGCCAAGTCGCTTCTGTCCTAGGCGCGCGCGGGGGGATGGTTTTCGGGAGAGGGCGCGGCCGGTTTTCGGCCGGGCCTTGCGGAAAGAGAGGGGGACGTTGGCCGAGCACGAGCTGATCGCGGGACCCGACACCGTCCACTGGGGCTATTACGACGCCGCCCTCCCGCCCGTCATGACGGTGGCCTCGGGCGATTCGGTGACCTTCCACAGCGAGTCGGGCTGGGCCGACTTCCGCGACGTCTACGGCGACCGCATGTCCCCGGCCCTCCTTGAGATTTTTGAGAAATGCGAGCGCGGCGGCGGGGGCCACGTCCTCTGCGGGCCGGTGGCCGTCGAGGGCGCCGAGCCGGGCGATGTCCTCGAGGTGCGGATCCGCGACCTGCGCCCGCGCTACGACTGGGGCTACAACACCTTCCGCCCGATGAAGGGCGGGCTGCCCGACGATTTCCCCTACGGGCGCACCGTGGTCGTCGAGATCGACGCCGCGCGCGGGGTGGGCGACTGGGGCGCCGGGGTGGAGGTTCCGCTTTCCCCCTTCTTCGGCAACTTCGGGGTCGCCCCCCCCGCCAACCTGGGCCAGGTTCCGAGCACCCCGCCCGGCGTGTGGGGCGGGAACATGGACAACAAGGAGCTGGTCTCGGGGGCGACCGTCTACTTCCCCGTCTTCAACAAAGGGGCCTGCTTCTCGGCGGGGGACGGCCACGGCTGCCAGGGGGACGGGGAGGCCTGCGTCTCGGCCCTCGAGACGGCCCTGATCGGAACCTTCGAGCTCCACCTCCGCAAGGACATGAAGCTCGAGACGCCCCGCGCCGAGACGGCGACCCACCACATTCTGATGGGGTTCGACCCCAGCCTCGACAACGCGGCGCAGATTGCGCTGCGCCAGACCATCGCCTTCCTGGGCGAGACGCGGGGGATGAGCCGGGACGACGCCTACACCCTGTGCAGCCTCGCGGTGGACCTGCGCATCACCCAGATCGTGAACGGAGTCAAGGGGGTCCACGCCATGCTGCCCAAGGCGGTTTTGGCCTGAGGCCCCGTACACTCAAGGAGGAGAGGAGATGGCGAGCGAACCGGCGGACGGGGACCACCGTCCCCAGCGGCCTGCTTTCATTCCGGGGACCCCGGAGGCGCTCGACGGCGCCGTCGCCGCCCCGAAGAACCACGAGGTGGTCTTCGAGAACGAGCGGGTGCGCGTCCTGCGCGTCATCATCCAGCCGGGGGAGGTGGAGAACAAGCACACCCACAAGTGGCCCAGCGTCTTCACCTTCACGAGCCTGACGGAGATCAAGTACTTCAACGACAAGGGGGAGCTTTGCCTCCCGGACAGGAAGCTCGAGGAAGGGGTCCCCCTCCGGCTCGGCCCCGAGGGGATGCACTGGGTGGAGAACCACGGCGACCGGATCCTCGAGGCGATTCGAATCGAAATGAAGGAATGAGAATATCGGCGGGGGCGGCGGAGCCCCCTCCGCGCGCGGGGAGGCGTCTTCCTCCCGTTGCTCTTCATCAGGCGGAAATTTCGGAATGAATCATCAGAGAGAGAGGAAGCCCATCGGCCTCGCGGTCGTCGGGTGCGGCAAGATCGGGCGGATTCGCGCCGAGTTCGCCCGCGGATACCCGGGCGTGGAGTGGATCGGCCTGTGCGACATCGACGAGAAGAAGGGGAGGAAGCTCGCCGAGGACATCGGGGCCGATTTCTTCACCACCGACCACCGCGAGCTTCTGGCGCGCTCCGAAGCGAACGCCGCCATCATCGCCACCGAGGAGAACGTCCACGTCGATCCCATCCTCGCGGCCGTCGAGGCGGGCCACGACATGATGATCGAAAAGCCGCTGGCCACCGAGGCGCGCGATTCGGCGCGCGTCCTCGCGGCGATCGAGGCGGCCGGGGTGGACGCCGTGGTGGGCTACACCCAGCGCTTCCGCCGCCGCTTCCTCATCGTGAAGGAGAAGGTCCGCACGGGCCAGCTCGGGGACGTCACCTCGGTCACGACGCGCGCCTTCATGAACCGCCTCGTCCCCATCGCCACCGTCCGCAAGACCGAGAACCGCGCCAAGCTCACCCCCATGGTGGTGTCCGGCACCCACAGCCTCGACATCTGCATGTGGCTCCTCGAGGGAAAGCGCCCGGTCGAGGTCTACGCCCGCTCGGTGGACAAGGCGCTGGGCGCCTCCTTCGGGACCCAGGACGCCACCTTCGGCCTCTTCACCTTCGACGACGGAACCATCTGGAGCATGTCCATCAGCTGGGCGCTTCCGGTGGTCTGGCCGGGCTCGGTCTACAGCCTCGAGATCGGAATCGTGGGCACCGAGGGCGTCCTCACCGTCGACGACACCCACCGCGACCTTGTCCTGGCGACGGAAAAGCCCCAGCCCGCGGGCTACACCCCCGATGTGACGCGGAACGTGGACTTCCTCACGAGCTACCCGCCCGGCGACATCGCCATGGATCAGCTCTGGGGCCCCATGCGCCTGGAGACGACGACCTGGTTCGACAGGGTCCACACCGGGCTCGACACCCCGCACGCCACCGCCGCCGACGGCCACCGCAACCTCCTCCTCACCAAGTCCATGGACCTTTCGGCGAGGCGGGGGGAGGCGATCTCGCTTCCGGCCGACCTGGAGGAGCTCGACGGTTAAAGAACGGCCCGGGATCGTCCGCGGGCCGATGCGAACCGGAGGAGTTTCGATGCCTTTCTACCAAATCGCCGAGATGAAATCGAAGCAGGGGAATATCAACCCCGCCATGAGCGCCAAGAGCGTGGGGGGGGAGCTCATGAAGGCGGGAATCGTGACCAAGCCCGAGGGGGAGGGGCCTCCCCTCCACAGCCACCCGAACGAGGAGCAGTTCACCCTCATCCTCTCGGGAAAGCTCCACTACATCCTCGGCGAGGAGGATCGGATCGTCGAGCCCGGCGACTTGATCCACATCCCGCGCAACACGAACCACCGCAGCCGCGCCGTCGGGGGAGAGGCCGTTTTCTTCACGGTCAAGAGCCCGGCCCAGAGCGGGGAGCTCGACGAGGACTACAACAAGGTCGAGGGCGCCGAGAAGGCCGAGGAGAAGTATCCCGGCTGATGCGGGCGTCGTCCCGCGCCGCCCTCAGCGGCCCCCGATGAGGAGGGCCGTCCCGGCGACGATGACGGCCGCCCCGGCCGCCACGCGCCAGGTCACCCGCTCCTCGGTCTGGAAGAAGGCCCAGGAGATGGCGACCACGAAGAGGGGGCGCGACTGGACGATGGGGACGGCGAAGACCACCGGCGCGCGCGCCAGCGCGAGATAAAGGAACGTCACCCCCAGGGCCGCCACCGAGCCGGCGAGCGCGAGGACGCCCCAGGTGCGCCCGCTCCAGCCGGAGACGCCCTCCCCCCGCCGCATCCTCCACCACACGAAGGGCAGGTAGGCCGCGACCGCGAAGGCGTTGGCGTAGAGGTTCGCCTGGTTCGGGGAGGCGAAGCCGCCCACCGCGGGCCGCACCAGGGCCGAGGAGGCGCCGAAGGCGAGGGCGCTCAGGAGGGCGAGGCCGATCCCCAGAAGGTGGCCCGCGGGGGGCTCCGCCCCCTTCGGTCCGGCGCGCCTTTGCACGAGGAGGACGTAGCCGCAGACCACGAGCGCCGCCCCCGCCCCCAGGGGCAGGGTGAGCCTCTCGCCCAGGAAGGACACCCCGAGGAAGATGGCGAAGAAGGTGCTGGTGGCGGCGAGCGTGCCCGCCCGGGCGGAGCCGACGTATTGGGTGGCCGCGAAGAGGAGGGTGCGCGCGGCGGTGATCCGCAGCGTGCCGGAGACGGCGATGAGGAGGAGGGGGCGGCCCAGGCCGGGCCAGGGATGTTGGAAATCCCCGGCCAGGGCGGAGACGAGGGCCAGGACGGGAAGGCCCAGGAGGGCGCTCGCCCCCGTCCCCAGAATCGGGTCCACGCCGCGCAATCCGATCCGGCCGAAGATGTCGCGCAGGGCGAGGAGGAGCGCCGCGCACAGGGCGAAAAGAGCCGCGGGTTCGATCAACCGATGCGTCCCGGTTCGGGGAGCGCGCCGGGGGACGCGGGCGCGCCCGTGCGGATGGGGGCGGTGTCAAAGGGCCGCGCGCGCGGGACTC
>JAZGDQ010000097.1:0-8965 GCA_036477985.1 bacterium | reverse complement strand
CTCCCTTTCGCCGTCGAGGAGGAATACGGGCTCCTTCGCGGGCGAGGCGGAGGGAAGGGAGGGGGAGGAGGGGGGAGGGGCGGTCCGCTTCTCCTCCCTCCCTTTCTCCCCGTTGCCGGAGTTGGGGCGGAGGCGGCGCCGCGATCTGCGCGGGTAGCCCGACCTTCCGGGTTCGCTCCTCATTTTCCGCCTTCCCGCTCGGCCCGGACCCGCAGTCGCAGGGCGTTCAGGCGAATGAAGCCCTCCGCGTCCTTCTGGTCGTAGGCCGAGTCCTCCTCAAAGGTGGCCAGGTCGGGCCGGTAGAGGCTCTTGTCCGGGGGCGCCTGCCGGCCCGCCACGTGGCAGGCCCCCTTGTAGAGCTTCATGCGGGCCGTCCCCCAGACCGCGTCCGCGGCCGTGTCCATCGCGCTCTGGAGCATCTCGCGCTCGGGCGCGTGCCAGAAGCCGTTGTAGACGAGCCGGGCGTACTCGGGGATGAGGGAGTCGCGCAGGTGGAGGACCTCCCGGTCGAGGGTGAGGGACTCCACCGCCCGGCGCGCGGCCTGGAGCACCGTCCCGGCCGGGGTCTCGTACACCCCCCGGCTCTTCATCCCGACGAAGCGGTTTTCTACGATATCCGCCCGGCCCACCCCGTGCGCCCCGGCCAGGGCGTTCAGCCGCTCGAGCAGGGCGACGGGGGCGAGGCGCTCCCCGTCCAGCGAGACGGGATCGCCCCCCTCGAAGCCGATCTCGACGAAGGCGGGCGCGTCGGGCGCCTCCTCGGGGGCGGCCGTGAGGACGAACATATCGGCGGGCGGCTCGGCCCAGGGGTCCTCGAGGATCCCCCCCTCGAAGCTGATGTGGAGGAGGTTCCGGTCCGTCGAGTAGGGTTTTTCGGCCGTCACCGGGACGGGGATGCCGTGGCGCTCGGCGTAGGCGATGAGCTGGGCCCGGCCGCCGAAGTCCCACTCCCGCCACGGGGCGATGATCCGCACCTTGGGGTCGATGGCCGCGTAGGTCAGCTCGAAGCGCACCTGGTCGTTCCCCTTGCCCGTGGCGCCGTGGGCGACGGCGTCGGCGCCCGTGCGCGCGAGCACGTCCATCTGGCCCTTGGCGATGAGGGGCCGCGCGATCGAGGTGCCCAGGAGGTAGGCTCCCTCGTAGACGGCCCCGGCGCGCAGCATGGGGAAGACGAAATCGCGGGCGAACTCCTCGCGCAGGTCGAGGACGTGGACCTCGTCCGCCCCCGTGGCCCGCGCCTTCTCCTCGAGGCCGTCGAGCTCGCCCGCCCCCTGGCCCACGTCGGCCGCGTAAGCCACGACCGGGCAGCCGTAGCGCTCCTTGATCCACTTGAGCATGACCGAGGTGTCCAGACCGCCCGAGTAGGCGACGACGACCATCCGGGGACGATCCGCCCTCGGCGCCGCTCTCCCCGAGGAGGGTCTCCAAAAGCCGCATTTGGGCGTGGAGCCGGTTCTCGGCCTGATCGAAGACCACGCTCCGGGGGCCGTCGATGACCTCGGCGGTCACCTCCTCCCCCCGGTGGGCCGGCAGGCAGTGCATGAACACGGCCCCCTCCTCGGCCCCCTCGAAGGAGCCGGCGTGGACCTGGAAGGGGAGGAGGGCCTTCCGGCGCTCCTCGGCCTCCTCCTCCTGGCCCATCGAGATCCACACGTCGGTGTAGAGGGCGCACGCCCCCCGGCAGGCCGCCTCCACGTCCTCGCCCACCTCGACCGCGGCGCCCGAGGCGGCGGCGAGCGCCCGCGCCTGCTCCAAAATCCCGGCGTCGGGCCCGTAGGCGGCCGGGCAGGCGGCGCTCACGCTAACCCCCATGAGGGCGCCGAGGAGGAGGAGGGAGTGCAGCACGTTGTTCCCGTCCCCCAGGTAGGCGATCTTGAGCCCGGCCAGGGCGCCGAACTGCTCGCGCAGGGTGAGGAGGTCGGCCAGCGCCTGGCAGGGGTGGTGGAGGTCGGTCAGCCCGTTCACCACCGGCACGCTGCCGTTCTCCGCCAGCTCCTCGGCCCGATCGTGGCCGAAGGTGCGCACGATGATGGCGTCCACGTAGCGGCTGAGCACCTTGGCGCTGTCGGCGAGCGTCTCCCCCCGCGCCAGCTGGGTGTCCTGGGGGGCGAGGAAGATGGCCTGCCCGCCCAGCCGGGCGATTCCGGCCTCGAAGGAAACGCGCGTGCGCGTCGAGTGCTTCTCGAAGAGGAGGGCGAAGCTCTTCCCCGCGATGGAGGAGGGCTTCCCTCCGTCCCGCCCCTCCCGCTTTCGGACGAGGGCCCGCTCCAGGAGCGCCCCCGTCTCCTCCGCCGTGAGCTCGATCCCGGTGAGGTAGTCCCGCTTGCTCATCCGGCCAGCTCCTTCAGTCCCCCGTCGAGGAACTCCAGGCACCGGTCGATCATCTCCTTCTCCACCACGAGGGGGGGGAGCAGGCGGATCACCGTGCCGACGGCGACGTTGAGGAGGAGGCCGGCCTCGAGCCCTTTGGGGACGAGGGAGGTCGCGTCGCGGTCCACCTCGCAGCCGAGGATGAGGCCCTTGCCCCGCACCTCGCGCACGATGGCGTGGCGCGAGGCGAGATCCTCCAGCCCGGCGCGGGCGTAGGCGCCCATCTCGGTCACGCGCTCGAGAAAGCCGGGAGCGAGGGTGGCGTCCATCGCCGCGCAGCCGGCCGCCGTCGCCAGGGGGTTTCCCCCGAAAGTGGCGGCGTGATCCCCCGGCTCGAAGGCCATGGCCTTGTCGGTCACGACGAGGGCGCCGATGGCCGTCCCGCCCGCCAGCCCCTTGGCGAGGGCCATGGCGTCGGGCGTCACGCCGTAGTGCTCGTAGGCCCAGAGCTTCCCGGTCCGGCCCATCCCGACCTGGACCTCATCGAAGATGAGGAGGAGGTCGTTGGCGTCGCAGATCTCGCGCAGCGCCTGGAGGTAGCCCTCCGGCGGGAGGTTGACCCCGCCCTCGCCCTGGATGGGCTCGATCAGGATGGCGCAGGTCTTATCGGAGACGGCGTTCGCCACCGCCTCCTGGTCCCCGAAGGGAAGATAGCGGAAGCCGGGCAGGAGGGGGTGGAACCCCTTGTGGAATTTCTTCTGGCCCGTCGCGCTGAGGGAGGCCATGCTCCTTCCGTGAAAGCTCATCTCGAAGGAGAGGACCTCGTGGCGCCCCTCGCCGTGATGCTTGAAGGAGTATTTGCGCGCGAGCTTGATGGCCGCCTCGCAGGCCTCGGTCCCGCTGTTGCAGAAGAACACCTTGTCGCCGAAGGAGTTCTCGGCGAGGCGCCGGGCGAGCTGCACCTGGGGCTCGATGTGGTAGAGGTTCGAGACGTGGAGGAGGCGGCCCGCCTGCTCCCGCAGCGCCGCGACGACGGCCGGGTGGCAGTGCCCGAGGTTGCACACCGCGAGGCCCGAGACGAAGTCCAGGTATTCCTTCCCGTCGGCGTCCCAGACGCGGCACCCCTCCCCGCGCACGAGGGCCAGCGGGTAGCGGCCGTAGGTCGGGGCGACGTGGGCGCCGGCGAGCGCGATGATCTCCTGGTTCGACATGTCGGTCCTCTTCCGGTTCAGTTGACGATCTGGGTGCCCACGCCCTTGTCGGTGAACACCTCGAGGAGGACGGCGTGGGGGTTGCGCCCGTCCACGATGTGCGCCTTGCTCACGCCGGCGGCGAGGGCGGCGAGGCACGCCTCCACCTTGGGGATCATCCCCCCCCCGATGACGCCCTCGGCCTTGAGCCGCTCGGCCGCTTCGCGCTCGAGGGTGCTGATGAGCTTCTTGTCCTTGTCGAGCAGGCCCGGCACGTCGGTCAGGAGGATGAACTTCTCCGCGTGAAGGGCGGCGGCGATGGCGCCCGCCACCGAGTCGGCGTTGATGTTGTACACCCTCCCGTCCTCCCCGACCCCGAGGGGGGCGATGACGGGGATGAAGCCGCCCTGCATGAGGTGGTGGATGATGGCCGGGTTCACCGCCTCGACCTCGCCCACCTGGCCCAGGTCGAGAGGCTTCTCCCCGCCCCCCTCCTTCGCCCGGCTCAGGGTGAGCTTGCGCGCCCGAGCGAGGCCGGCGTCCGAGCCCGAGAGGCCGACCGCCGCCCCCCCGTTGCGGTTGATGAGGCGGACGATGGACTTGTTCGTCGGCCCCGAGAGGACCATCTCGACCACCCCGACGGTCTCCTCGTCCGTGACGCGCAGGCCCTCGATGAAATCGCTCTTTTTCCCCATCTTCTGGAGGGCTTCGCTGATCTGGGGCCCCCCGCCGTGGACCACGACGACGTTGATGCCCACGTACTTGAGCAGAACGATGTCCTGGGCGAAGGGGTCCTGGAGGCCCTTCTCCATCTGGGCGGCGCCGCCGTATTTGATCACCATCGTCTTGCCCGCGAAGCGCTGGATGTAGGGGAGCGCCTCGATGAGCGTGGACGCTCTTGCAGCCGGATCCATCGGTCCTTCCCCTCCTCATGGGTCCCCGGGACGGGGCGAGAAGGGGGAATATACACCCCGGGTATTCACCGGCCAAGGGGGGCGAGGGGGGGGAGGGGGGGCGATGGGGGGGTGCGGAGGGGGTGCGCGGGCCGAGCCCTCCTCCTCCATCCGGTGGGGCCTGCCCTATCTCCCCCTCCCTCGGGGAGGCGGCGCCCGCAAGGGCGGCTGGGGGGAGGGGAATTGCGGAATTTTCTCTAGAGGATGTAGCGGCTCAGGTCCAGATTCTCGACGATGTCCTTGAGTCGGTCGCGCACGTAGGCCGCGTCGATGACGACCTCCTCCCCGGCCATCTCGGGGGCGCGGAAGGAGATCTCCTCGAGGAGGCGCTCCATGATGGTGTGGAGGCGGCGCGCCCCGATGTTCTCGGTCTGCTCGTTGATGCGGGCGGCGAAGCCGGCCACCTCCTCGACGGCGTCCTCGGTGAAGGAGATCTTGACGCCCTCGGTGGCGAGGAGGGCCGGGTACTGGAGCATGAGGGCGTTCTCGGGCTCGCACAGGATCCGGACGAAATCCTCCCTCCCGAGGGAGTTGAGCTCCACCCGGATGGGGAAGCGCCCCTGAAGCTCGGGGAGGAGGTCGGAGGGCTTGGTATTGTGAAAGGCGCCGGCCGCGATGAAGAGGATGTGGTCGGTCCGCACGGGGCCGTACTTCGTGTTGACGGTGGAGCCCTCGACGAGGGGGAGGAGGTCGCGCTGGACGCCCTCGCGCGAGACGTCGGGCCCGTGGCGGGCGCCGTCGCTCGTGGCGACCTTGTCGATTTCGTCGAGGAAGACGATGCCCGACTGCTCGGTGCGCGAGATAGCCTCGGCGTTCACCTTATCGGGGTCGATGAGCTTGTCGGCCTCCTCCTGGGCGAGGAGGATGAATGCCTCGGGCACCTTGAGGCGGCGGGTCTTGGTCCGGGAGGGGAACATCCCGCCCAGCATATCCTTCAGGTTCATCCCCATCTGCTCGAGGTCGGCCGCGCCGAAGAGCTGAATCTCGGGCCCCTTGTCGCTCATCTCGACCTCGATCTCGCGGTCGTCCAACTCGCCGGCCAGGAGCATTTTCCGGAACTTCTTGCGCGTGCGCTGGTAGTGCTCCTCTCCGAGGGGGTCGTGGGGCTGGCCGCCGGGATCGACGGCGCCGAAGCCGGGCGGGCGGGGCAGGAGGAGGTCGATGAGCCGCTCCTGGGCCAGCTCCTGGGCGCGCTGCTTGTTCTCCTCGCGCAACTCCTCCTGGACCATGTTGCGGGCCAGCTCGACGAGGTCGCGGATCATGCTCTCCACGTCGCGGCCGACGTAGCCCACCTCGGTGAACTTGCTCGCCTCCACCTTGATGAAGGGGCTGTTCGCGAGGCGGGCGAGGCGGCGGGCGATCTCGGTCTTCCCCACGCCGGTGGGTCCGATCATGATGATGTTCTTCGGGGCCACGTCGTCGCGCATCTCGGGGGAGAGCTGCTGGCGGCGCCACCGGTTCCGCAGCGCGATGGCGACCGCCCGCTTCGCGTCGGCCTGGCCGATGACGTAGCGGTCGAGCTCTTCGACGATGCGCGAGGGGATGAGGTCTTCCATCAGAGCACTTCGACCGAGATGTTCTTGTTCGTGTAGACGCAGATGTCGGCGGCGATGTCGAGGGCGCGCCGGACCACCTCCTCGGCCGAAAGATCGGGCTCGAGGCTGAGGATGCCCCGCGCGGCGGCCATCGCCATCGGGCCCCCGCTCCCGATTCCGAGGACCCCGTCGTCGGGCTCGATGATCTCCCCGGTGCCGGAGAGAATCAGGGTCGTTTCATTGTCGGCCACGGCGAGGAGGGCCTCGAGGCGGCGCAGGACCCGGTCGGTGCGCCAGTCCTTGCCCATCTCGACGGCGGCCCGCGAGAGGTTGCCGTGGTACTCCTCGATCTTGCCCTCGAAGCGCTCGAAGAGGGCGATGGCGTCGGAGGCCGAGCCCGCGAATCCAGCCAGGACCTTCCCGCCGCCCAGGCGGCGGATCTTCACGGCGCCGTGCTTAACCACCGTCTGCCCCATGGTCACCTGCCCGTCCCCGCCGAGGGCGGTCTGCCCCCGGTAGCGCAGGGTGAGGATGGTGGTGGAGCGGATCGTCTCGCCGGGTTGGGTCATCGGGCCTCCTTCGCGCCCCTCCCGCGGGGAGCCTTGCCCCTCCCGCGGGGAGCCTCGCTCCTCCCTCGGGGAGTGGTCTTGTCCCCCCCGGCGCGGGCGCGGGGGTGGGCGTCGTCGTAGACGGCCTGCAGGTGGGCGAAGTCCACCTGGGTGTAGCGCTGGGTGGTGGAGAGGCTCGCGTGGCCCAGGAACTCCTGGATGGCCCGCAAGTCCGCTCCGTCCTCCAGCAGGTGCGTCGCTGCGCTGTGGCGCAGCGCGTGCGGAGTGAAATGATACTCGAAGCCCCCCTTGCGCTCATAGCCGCGCAGGAGGGCCCGCACGCCGGAGTCCGAGAGCCGCCGCCCGCGCCGGCTGTGGAGGAGGGGAGCGGCGCCCCCCTCGCCCGGCGAGAGGGCGGGGCGGACCCTGCGGTAGTCCTCCACGGCGCGCGCCGCCACCTCCGTCATCGGGACGAGGCGCTCCTTTCTCCCCTTTCCCCGGACGCGGAGGAGGCGCTCGCGCGTGTCGAGGTCGGCGTCGTCCAGGGCGGTGAGCTCCCCCACGCGCAGGCCCGAGCCGTAGAGGAGCTCGAGGATGGCCCGGTCGCGGGCGCCCTCGGGGGTCGAGCGGTCGGGAAGCTCCATGAGGCGGGCGGCGTCGTCCACCGGCAGGAAGGCGGGAAGGGGGCGCCTGACCTTGGGGGAGGGGACCTCCCCGGCCGGATCGCCCGCCGGACCGCCCTCGCGCCGGAGGAAAGCGAAGAAGGTGCGCAGGCTCGAGAGGCGCCGGCTCGCCGTCGCGCCCCCGCTCCCGCGGCGGTGGAGGCGGGCGAGGTAGGACCGCACGGCGAGGGGGTCCACCTCCCCGGGCGGGAGGGGGCGGCCGGCCCATTCGGTGAGGAAGGCGTCGAAATCGGCCAGATCGAGGGCGTAGGCCCGGATGGTGTGTTCGGAGGCGCCGCGCTCGCGGCGCAGGTGCGTCTCGAAGCGGGCCCGGGCCGCGCTCAGCCCTCCAGGGACATCTGGCTCTGGCACCATGCCTCCATGTCCGTCCGGGCCCGGTTGACGATGTGCTTCCGCCGCTCCCGCTTCGGCACGCGCTTCTTGAGGGGAGGGAAGAGGCCGAAGTTGACGTTCATCGGCTGGAAGTTCTTCGGGTTGGCCGTGGTGATGTAGGTGACGAGGGCGCCCAGGGCGGTCGTCGCGGGCGGCGGGGCGAGCGTCTCGCCCCGGACGAGGGCGGCGGCGTGGGCCCCGGCGAGGAGGCCGACGGCGGCCGATTCGAGGTATCCCTCCACCCCGGTGAGCTGGCCGGTGACGAAGAGGCGCGGGTGGCGCTTGAGCTGGAGCGTCTCGCGCAGCAGGAGGGGGGCGTTGAGGTAGGTGTTGCGGTGCAGGCTCCCGTAGCGGAGGAAGCGCGCCCCCCCGAGGCTGGGCAGGGTCTGGAAGATCCGCTTCTGCTCGGGATAGCGCAGGCGCGTCTGGAAGCCCACCATGGAGTAGAAGTCGCCGGTCAGGTCCTCCCGGCGGAGCTGGACGACGGCGTGGTAGGTCTCCTCGGTCTCGGGATGGGCGAGCCCCACCGGCTTGAGGGGGCCGAAGGCGAGGGTCTCCTTGCCGCGGGCGGCCATCTCCTCGATCGGAAGGCAGCCCTCGAAGTAGATGGCCTTCTCGAAATCGCGCAGGGGGATCTTCTCCCCCTCGAGGAGGAGGCGGTGGAACCCCTCGTACTCCTCCTCGCTCAGGCCCAGGTTGATGTAGTCGCCCTCGCTCCCCTCGTCCAGCGTCTTCCCGTAGCGGGAGGCCTTGAAGGCCATGCTCATGTCGATGCTGTCGGCGTGGAGGATGGGCGAGATGGCGTCGTAGAAGTAGAGGTATTTCCCCTGGGTGAGGCGGGCCAGCTCGGCCACCAGGCCGGGGCTCGTGAGGGGCCCGGTGGCGACGATGGTGATTTCGTCTTCTTCGAGGGAGGTGACCTCCTCGCGGCGGAGGCGGATGTTCGGCTCATTCTCGATGGCCTCGGTGACGAGGCGGCTGAACCGGGTTCGGTCGACGGCGAGGGCGATGCCGGCCGGCACGCGGGAGGCGTCGGCCGCGCGGAGGATGAGGGAGTCCAGGTCGCGCATCTCCTCCTTGAGCAGACCCGAGGCGTTATCGAGAGAGTTCGAGCGCAGGGAGTTGGAGCAGACCAGCTCGGCCAGGCCGTCGGTTTTGTGGGCCGGGGTGGTGCGCACGGGGCGCATCTCGAAAAGATCCACCTCGATGCCGCGCCGGGCCGCCTGCCAGGCCGCCTCGGCGCCCGCGAGGCCGCCGCCGATGATCCGAAGCCGCCCGCTCATGGCGCGCTCTCCCGCCCGGCGGGCGCGGCGACCTCTGCGGAGGCAGCGTCCCCCGCCCCTTCGGCGGCATCGGAGAGCAGGGGGAGGGAGG
>JAZGDQ010000096.1:0-2476 GCA_036477985.1 bacterium | reverse complement strand
CGGCACCCCCGGCGGGGTCGGCACCCCCGGCGGGGTCGGCACCCCCGGCGGGGTCGGCGCACACTCCCTGAGATGGGCCGAGGGATGCGAACCCGTCCGGGACGGAGGAACCGGCGCCGAGGCGCTCGTCCTCGGCCCGGCGGCCCGGCGGCGGGACGACATCGCCCGGGCCCTCGCCCGCCATCCGGAAAACCCCGCCGATTCGCTCGAGCCCCTCCTCCGCGCAGCCGGGGGTTTTTCATTCGCTCTTTGGTGGCCGGCCGAAAAACGCCTCTCCATCGGCAGCGATCCGCTCGGCCTTCAATCCCTGTACTACCGCGAGGGGAATGGGGAGGGAGAGGGGCAGCGCGAAGTCGTTTTCGGGGGAAGGCTCTCCGACGTTTCGGGCCCGATCGACAGGCTGCAACTGGCCGCCTTCGAGCATTTTCTCCGCTTCCTGTCCCTCCCGCCCGGCAGAACACTGGCCGGCGAGGTCCGCCGCACCCTCCCGGGCGGGCGGACGGAATTTCCGCCCCAAGAATCCGCCGAAATAGACAGCTCCTCGCTCTTTCCTCTCCGCGCGAAATACACCGCCGGCATGGCGGCGGGGGCCCTGGAGCTGCGCGAGGCCCTGAAGGCCTCTGTCTCGGCCGCCACCGAGGGGGCGGGGGCGGACACGCCGCTGGGCGTCCTCCTGAGCGGGGGGATCGACAGCACCGCCCTCCTGGCCACCCTCCGGGAGGTGCGGGAGGGGCCGATTGTGGCGATACACGCGAGCCACGAGGGAAATCCGGACAGGGAATTCGCCCGCCGGATGGCGGAGCGGTTCGGGGCGGAGTTTCTCGACCTCCCGCTCACCGCCCGGGACGCGGAGGAGAGTCTCGCCTGGATTGTCTCGGGCATGGAGGCTCCGGCCGGAAACGCATCCGCCGTGGCGAACTGCCGCGCCTTCGCCGCGGCACGCGAAAGAGGGGTGGGGCGCGTTCTCTCCGGGCTGGGGAGCGATGAGCTATTCTGCGGCCAGGGTAAGCACCGCATGGCTCCCTGGTGGCCCTGGCTCGGCCTCCTTCCCCCTCCCGTTCGAAAGCTCATCGCCGCCTGGGCGCCGCCCGGAGTCAAGCGCCCCCTCCGGCGCGAACTCGACGCGAAGGACGGCCCGGCCGACAGGCACCGGGAGATGTACGCCTTCTTTGGAGACGAGGAGTGCGAATACCTTCGCGGCGGGCTGGCCCGGTTCACCCGGGCGCTTCCCGTCCCCTGGCGCGAGGGGATCGGCGCGGGCTACCCGCCCGGCTACGGCGGAGAGATACTTCAGGTCGACATCAACGTATGGCTCCGCGGCGCGCTCGCTCCGATGGCCGGGGCGCTCGCGGCGGCGAACGGGATCGAGCTCTATCTTCCCTTCTGCGCACCCGCGATGATGAACCTCGCCGCCGCCATGCCGCTCTCCTGGAAGGTGAGGGGAAGCGAGGGAAAGCGGGTGCTCCGGCGGGCCGTCGAGGGACTCGTTCCCGGAGAAATTCTCGGCAGGCCGCCCCAGGGATTCACCGTCCCGATGGGCGAATGGCTCTCCGGCGATCTATCCGCGCTCGCCGACGATCTGCTCTCCCCGGAGAGAATCGAGGGGTGGAACCTCCTCGATCCCCGTGCGATTCGGCGCATGGTCGAAGACCAGAAGGGGGGCGGGCGGGATTGGAGCCTCCCCATCTGGGCGTGGATGTCTTTTTCGGTCTGGTACGAGCAGTTCATCGCGGAGCCAGGTGGGGGCGAGCTGGGGGCGAGGAAGGCCGAGAGGGGATGAAACGGCTCTTTGGCTCGTATATAATTGAGATCCAAAGGGAAAGGGGCGGGAAGCCAACCGCCTTCTTTGCTGATATTATTTGAATTATGATGAAGGGCGCTCCGATGGGGAGCGATGAGCCTAGGCCCCGGCCGGAGGGCGCAGCGTGAAAATCCTGCACATCATCACCCGGCTTGACCGCGGGGGCTCGGCCGACAACACCCTGCTGACCTGCATCGGCCAGCGGAGGCTGGGACACGAGGTCACGCTGGTGAGCGGACCAGGGCTTTCCGACGAATCATTCCTCACCGCCTCCGCCCGGGCGAAAGGAGTGGATATGATCTGCCTGCCCTCTCTCGTGCGGGCCGTCGAACCTCTTCAGGATCTGCGGGCGCTGATCGGCCTCCGGGAGATCATCCAGGCGGAGCGTTTCGACTTGATCCACACCCACACATCGAAAGCGGGGATTCTCGGGCGCTTCGCCGCCCGTCTCTCGGGCGCCCCCCCGGTCGTCCATACGCCGCACGGCCACGTTTTTTACGGCTACTTCGGCGGCCTCAAAACTAAATTATTCATCTGGGCCGAAAAAATCATGGCCCGCTGGACCGACGCCATCGTCACCCTCACCGACCGCGAGGCCGAGGAGCACCTGGCCCTCGGCGTCGGGAGGCCGGGCCAGTTCGAGACCATCTTCAGCGGAATTTCGATGAAGCCGGG
>JAZGDQ010000095.1:0-6691 GCA_036477985.1 bacterium | reverse complement strand
CCTGCGAAAGCCGCCGGGCGAGGGCCCCTTTCCCATCGTCCTGATGGCCTCGGGCAACGGGGGCGGGGGGATGGCTTTGGTCCGGGAGCTGGTGCGGAACCGCGGCTTCATCATGGAGCGGCTCCTGGAGGCGGGCTACGCCTCCGCCTGGCTGCGCTACCGGGCCGAGGTCGAGCTCGGATACAACAAAGGGGGAAAGCTCATCGAGGACGTGCGGCAGGGGCGGCAGCTGCTGAACCGCCTGCCCCTCGACCATGAGGACGAGATCGCCATCATCGAGCACGTGAAGAAGCTCCCCTACATCGACCCGGAGCGGGTCGGGATTCTGGGGATGAGCCACGGCGGCGAGATGGTCCTCAAGATCACCTCCGAGTACGGCGGCGTCGCCGCGGGCGTCGCCAGCGAGCCCGCCTCGCACGAGTTTCTCGTCCTCTCCCCCGACAAGAGCGTCACCGTCGACGAGGAGACGAAGCTGCGCAACCTGGAAGAGATGCAGATGGCCGAGACGGCGAAGGTGCGCGCGCGGATCGACATGGAAACCGCCATGGCGCGGATCGCCGCCATCGACACGCCCCTTCTGGTCATGGGCCGCGAGAGAGATCACCTGCAGGGAATCTTCCGGACGACGTACGAGCTGTTGGAGGAGGCGGGCAAAAACGTCGAGTGGGTCTCCTTCGAGCACCCCGATCACGGCTACGTCTTTCCCGTTCGGGGGAAGGACGGCGCCTATGCGCCGAATGAGGTCCAGAACAAAGCGATCTCCAAGGTCATCGGATTCTTCGACCGCCACCTCAAGCCTTAGCGCGATCCCGGGAAAAACCGCCCGGCCCGCCTCACGCCCTCTGAGAAAGGCCGTCCCCCGGCCCCTCAGCCGACGTCCTCCAACGCGAAGGCGGCGTCCGTCGCCGCGATGTAGGCCTCCGGGACCCCCAGCTCCTTGCGCACGATGTTCGTCCCGCGCGCCAGCGAGACCATCTTGTAGAAGGCGTGCCGGCGGCTCATGCCCTCGCGCCCGAAGCCGCAGTCCGTCGAGATGACCAGCCGCTCGGCGGGGATGGTCTCGAGCGCCTTGCGGATGAGGGCGGCCACCTCCTCGGGGCGCTCCACCTGGAGGGTGTGGTGGTCGATCACCCCGATGGCGATCTTGGGCTTGGTGATCTTCTTGCCGATGGCCTCGATGTCCCGCCCGCCCGTGCTGGCGCACTCGAAGGTGAGCACGTCGGCGTCGAGCTCGTTCATGTACTCGAGGGCGGGGTCATACCTCTTGTTCGGGTCGTAGGTGCGCTGCTGGGCCGGGTTGCCCCAACAGGTGTGGCACCACACCTCGAGCTTGTCCCGCAGCCCCGCGACGCTCCGGTTGAAGATCTCCACGCTTCGCCGCGCCTTGGCGTCCGCGTCGGGCTCGGTGAATTCCACCCGGTGGGTGCAGGGCTCCTCCACCTGGAAGAGCGCCGCGCCGGAGTCGGCGACCCGGTGGAACTCCCCGTTCAGGATGTCGGCCAGATCGTCGAAAATCTCATCTTCGTCTTCGTAGAACCGGTTGATCAGAAAATTGGCGAGCTGCTCGGGGCTGATGCACCCGATCTTGACCGGCTTCTCGGTCATCTGCTGGGCGGCGCGCCAGAGCTGGGCGAACTCGAGCGGGCCCGGGCCGAGCTTGCCCGACACGACGGGCAGCATGCGCGCCTCGCGCACCTCGAAGAGGATGTCGCCCGGACTCGAGCCGGAGGGCATCGAGCCGTGCCGGCCGCTGACCGGGCCCTGGGACCTTTCCTCGGGAGACATTCCCCCCAGCCGATCGGGGACGTAGCCCATCCAGGAGCGCCCCCCGACGTCGATGTCGAAGCGCGCGTCGCCGTCGGAGACGATGTCGAGCCCCGCCCGCTCCTGATCGCGAATCGCCGCGGAAACGCCGTCGAGATACTGCTCGCGGAACTTGGCGTCCGTCATCGCCGCCCGGAAGGGCCGGCCCGCGAGGTTTTCGGTGAACCAAGCCGGCCGCGGAAGCGAGCCCGTGATGGTGGTCGGGAGAACGATGTCCTTCGTGGAGGTGTACATGATCGAACCTCCTGATGGGGATTCCGGCAAGTGAAGGAAGCCGGCGGGCGGTCCGCTCGGCCGCGCGCCATCCGGTTCGCTCTTCGAGAGGGGCGATAATACCAATAATTCCCGCCCCGGCCCATTCGCGCCCCGCCCCCGCCCCCGCCCTCTCCCGGATGCTCCCTCCTTTTCCGCGGGCGCTTCCAAAGGGCTATAATCCTCTCCTTTCCCCGCCCTCCGGCGGCGGAACCCGAGGGGGACGCTCCCGATGTCCATCCGGCTCCAGAAGATCATCGCCCAGGCAGGGCTGGCCTCCCGGCGCGAAGCCGAGCGCCTCATCTCCGCCGGCAGCGTGACGGTGAACGGGAAGGTCGTCACCACCCTGGGCGCCAAGGCGGACCCCCTCGCCGACGCCATCAAGGTGGACGGCAAGCTCATCGCCCGGCGCGACCCGCCGGCTTATTTCGTCATGCACAAGCCGCGGAACGTCCTCACCACCATGCGCGACGAGGAGAACAAGGGCCGCCCCACGGTGGCCGACCTCCTCCCCTCGGGCCGGCGGCGCGTCTTCCCCGTCGGGCGGCTCGACTTCGACGTCGAGGGCGTCCTCCTCCTCACGAACGACGGGGAGCTCGCCAACCGCCTCGCCCACCCCCGCCACCAGATCCCCCGCGTCTACGAGGTCAAGGTGAATGGGATCCCCGGCGAGCGCGCCCTCACGCGCATGGCGAAAGGAGCCGGCCTCCACGGCCCCGCCCCCGAGGGGGCCGACGTGCGCCTCCTCCAGCGCAAGGGGGAGATAAACGCCTGGATCCGCATCGAGCTGCGCGAGGGGAGGCAGCACCAGGTCAAGCGCATGTGCCAGGCCGTGGGCCACGTCGTCCTCAAGCTCGTGCGCCGCTCCTTCGGCGGAATCAACATGCGCGGCCTCACGCCCGGCGATCTCCGCCCCCTCACGCCCGAGGAGGTCCGCCGCCTCAAGGTCCTCACCGGCCTCGCCGAGGAGAGCGCCCCCGGCCCCGAGGGGAAGCCCGGCCGCTCGGGCCCGAAGGCCGGAGGCCGGGTCTCGAAGGCGGGATGGGCCAAGGCCGCGGCCTCTCCCCGGAGGCCCCGGCGCAAGGCGGCCGAGCGGGGCGGAAAAGCCAAAAAGAGCCCGCGGGGCGGAAAAACCAAGAAGGACGCGCGCGGCGGAAAAGCCAAGAAGAGCCCGCGCGGCGGGCGGCCCTCCCGATGAGACGCTCCCTCCCCGCCCTTTTGGCCCTCACCCTCGTGGCCCTCGTCCCGGCGCCCCGGGGGGAGGCGGCCCCGCTCGCCGATTCGGCGCGGTTCGAGGTCGAAGGCGCCGCCGTGATCCTCCGCCAGAACCGCGCCCGCGCCCAGAAGCGCGCCATCCGCAACGCCTTCCGGAACGCCCTCCTCCGGGTGGTGCGGGGCGCTATGGGAGAGGAGGCCCTCCTCCAGTACGGGGACCGGGTCGAGAGCGCCCTCCTGCGCCCGAGCCACCAGTTCATCCACCGCTTCCGCCTGCTGAATCTGAAGGTGGAGGCCGGCTCCCGCCTCATGAGGGTCAAGTTGGAGGTGCACGTGGACCGCGCGGGGGTGGACGAGGTGCTGCGCTCCCTGCGGCTGATGAAGGAAACCTCCGGGGCCGTGCGGGTGCTCATCCTCGTGGAGGAGCGGATTCTGGGGGAGGGCGCCCGGAAGGAGGAGGTCCTCTCCCTCAGGCCCCGGCGGGCGGCGGCCACCGAGCGGCGGCTCATCTTCCGCTTCGCCCAGGCCGGCTACGCCCCCCTCAACCCCCGGGCCCAGCGCACCCCCGCCGCGCCCGGCCAGATCGCCTCGGCCATCCGGGGGAACACCGACGCCGCCCGCGCGCTGGGGGGCCTGTGCCGCTGCCGCCTCGTCATCACCGCCCGCGCCACCGCCGAGCGCGAGCGCAGGGACACCTTCGTAGGGCTCGCCACCGCCCGCATCATCCGGGTGAAGGACGGCTCGGTCATCGCCATTCGCTCGAAGCAGGTCCGCCTGCGGCGCCCGCGCCGCGTCGGGGGCTTCGAGGCCGTCCTCTCGGCGGCGGGCGATCTGCTGGCGGCCTCCCTGCTGGCCGAGGTGCGGCGGGCCTTCCCCCCGCCCGGCCGGGCCGCCGCAAGGAGAAGGGGAGCGGGACGGTGACGGCCGGCCGCCCCCGGATCGCGGCGGCAGCTGTGATATGATTCGACCATCGCACGGATTCCGGCCCCCGGCCGATCGGTTCGGTTTCTCATGTGGAGTTCGTTCCGCCTATGGCCACCAACGGCGCCCGCGGCTTCACCCTGGCCACGAAGATCACCGTCACCCGTATGCTCCTGTCGCCGATCTTCGTCATCTGCCTCGTCTACCAGCGGTCCGGCCTCGCCCTCTTGGTGTTCATCATCGCGAGCCTGGCCGACGCGGTGGACGGCCACCTCGCCCGCCGGCGGGGGGAGATGACCGCCCTGGGCGCCATGCTCGACCCCATCGCCGACAAGCTGCTCATGTTCTCCGCCTACATCGTCATGGGCGCCAACGGGCAGATTCCCCTCTGGCTCTCCGTCGTGGTGGTGAGCCGCGACGTGCTCATCTGCGTGGGCTGCCTGACTCTCTTCATGACGGTCGGCTTCACCACCCCTGCGCCCTCGCTGCTCGGAAAGAGCACCACGGTCGCCCAGATGATCACCGTGATCGCCGCCCTGACGGCCTCCGCCGGAGGAGCGAAGACCTCGATCGCGCCGCTCGCCCTCTTCGTCCTCACGGGAGGCCTCACCATCGCCTCTGGCCTCCACTACATCTTCTTCGGCGGCGCGCGAATGATGAGCCAGCGGGGCGCCCCGGCCGCCGGAGCCGGAGAGGAGCGCCCCTCCGGGCAGGCGGCCGAGAGATGAGCGGAGAGAGCCGATGAACGAGCCCCGGGAGAGCCCCCTCTTCACCTGGAAGCGCATCTGGCTCATCCTCATCCTGCTGGCGGGCCTTTGGGTTCTCGTGAGCGCACGGGCCGCCCTCGGGCCACTCGTCGCGGCGTTCATCCTGGCCTATCTGCTCAACCCCATCGTGGAGATCCTGGAGCGGAGGGGCGTTCCGCGGACGGCGGCGGTCGCGCTTCTGCTGCTCGGGGTGGGGGTTCTCATCGCCCTCCTGTGGGCGAGCCTGGCCCCCATCGTGGAGAAGCAGATCGTCGCCTTCGCCCGCCGCGTGCCGGCCTACGCCCGGGTGGTCGAAGGCTGGCTCGAGACCACCCTCGCGCGGTTCGAGATCGTCCCCCCGGAGGAGATCCGCAAATACATCACCGAAAACCTGGTCCTCCTGGGGCGCCTGCCTCTCCAGGCGCTGAGCGCGGGGGGGAAGGTGCTGCTCCAAACCACGAAGGGGCTCTTCTCACTCATCGTGGGAATCGCCTACCTCGCCCTCATCCCGGTGATGACTTTCTACATCCTGCGCGACATGAATCGGATCACCGAGGCCTTCTACCGCTTCATCCACCCCGACTACCGCGAGGAGGTCCAGCTCCGCCTCCACCGCCTGGACGAAGTCATGGGCTCCTTCATCAAGGGACAGCTCATCGTCGGCCTCCTCCTCTCCTCCCTCTACATCCTGGGCTTCTACATGGCCGACATGCCCTTGTGGCTCGTGCTGGGGATCTTCACGGGGCTGGTGAGCATCTTCCCCTACGTGGAGTGGATCGTGGCCCTGCCGGTGGCGCTCGCCCTGGCCGCCCTCCAGCACCAGGACTGGCTCCACCCCCTGGCCGTGCTCGCCGTCTTCGGGGTGATCTCCCCGGCCGGGGGGATGTTCATCGTCCCCCGGGTGCTCGGGGGCCGGGTGGGGCTCCACCCGGTGGTGATCATTGCGTCCATCATAATCGGGGCCGAGCTTCTCGGATTCTTGGGCATCCTTCTCGCCGTCCCCATGGCCGCCGTCATCAAGGTGGGCCTCGAGGCGGTCCACGACTACTACATCGCCTGACCCGCGGCGCAGCGCCGAAAATTTCAGGGGAGATTTGCATGGACGCCACCACCATCATCCTCACGCGCCTGAAGGCCTGCGACCTCAGGATCAACGAAGCCATGGGCGGCCTTTCGGAGGCGGACCTCCTGCGGGGGCCGGCCGAGCACGACAACCCGATCGGCTGGATGATGTGGCACATGACCCGCTTCGAGGATTCCTCCATCGCCCGGATCACCGGCGAGCCGCAGGTGTGGATCGCGGGTGAATGGCACGAGAAGTTCGGGATGGACGGCGACCCGGCGAACAACGGCGTCGGACACGCCATTGACCAGGTCCGCGCGTTTCGGCCCGCGAAGGAAGATCTGCTGGGTTACTACAACGCCGTGCGCGAGAAGACGGCCGCCTGCCTGAACCGGCTCACCCCGGCCGACCTGGACGAGGAGCGGCCCGACTTCATGCGGGAGGGCGCGATACAGGTCGGAATCATCCTCGAGCGGTTTTTCGCGGACCAGGTCACCCACGTCGGGCAAATTTGCTACCTGCGCGGCCACTTCCAGGGATGGGGCCTGTACCCGAGGTGAGCGGCGCCGCCCCCCTCAGGCCGGAACCTCGACCTCCCGGTCCGCGGCGCGGGCCAGGAGGACGAGGAGATCCGAGAGGCGGTTGAGGAAGACGAGAAGATGGGGGTTTT
>JAZGDQ010000094.1:0-4058 GCA_036477985.1 bacterium | reverse complement strand
CCATCTCGAGACCGTCTGCGCCCACCTGGACCGGGCCGGCGTGCCCTACGCCCGCAACCCCCGCCTCGTCCGCGGGCTCGACTACTACTGCCTCACCGTCTTCGAGGTGACGAGCGGGGACCTGGGGGCGCAGAACGCCGTCTGCGGCGGGGGGCGCTACGACGGCCTCGTCGAGGAGCTGGGCGGCCCCCCCACCCCGGCCATCGGCTTCGCCGTCGGGATGGAGCGCCTCCTCCAGCTCATGGGCGAGGAGGAGGGGGAGAAGGGGGAGAGCGGCGCGGCCTCTGGGGTCGCGCTCGACGCCTTCATCCTCTCCCTCGGGGAGGCGGCCGCCGCCGAGGCCCTCGCCCTCGCCGGGGAGCTCAGGGGGCGGGGCATCCGGACCGAGCTCGCCTTCGGCGGGGGGAGCATGAAGAGCCAGATGAAGCGGGGCGACCGCTCGGGCGCGCGCTTCGTTCTCCTCCTCGGGGAGGATGAGCTCGCCCGCGGCGCGGTCGGCCTGCGCGACATGCGCGAGAGCCGTCAGGAAGAAGTCGCGCGAGGCGAGGTGGCCGAAAAGCTCGCGTCCCTTCTGGAAGGCGAATCCGGGGCCTGAGGCCCTGCCGGGGCGTAGGCGCCCCCGTATGGAGCCCCACCTGCCGGGCCTCAGGCTCTCACCACTCGTAGACGCCGATCTCCCCCAACTCCTCGAAGCCAAGTGAGCGGTAGAAGGCCCGGGCGCCCCCGTCGTCCTTGTCCACGATGAGCTCGATCGCCGCGAGACCCCGGGCGCGGGCCCGCTCGGCGGCGGCGGCGATGAGCGTCCGCCCCAGGCCGCGCTTGCGGTGGCCGGGCGCAACGCCGATGTCGGGAACGTAGCCCGCCGGATCGGCCCCGGCGAGGCGGAGGGGATCGACCGCGAGGACGGCCATCCCTACGGCCTCCGCCGCGTCCTTCCCCTCCTCCCCCTCCCCCGCCTCGAGGATGATGCAGTCCTTCGGGTCCGACTCGGGGCCCTCGAACCAGGCCGACACCTCCGCCTCGCCATGGGGCCGGAAATTCCACATCTCGGCGAAGATCTCGTTGTAGAGGGCGCCCAGGCGCGCCAGATCTTCGGGCAGGCGGGACGCCCGCAGACGATAGCCCGGAGGGGGCGAGGGCGGGGGAATGTCCGCCAGGCGGCCGCACCGGAGGAGGAGGAGGTCGCGAAGTCTCCGCCCCCCGGTGGAGCGCAGGAATCGGTTGGCGACGGAGCCGGGGAAATAGCCCATCAGGCCCTCCAGCCCCTCCGCCCGCGCCGCCTCGCGCACGGCCTCGAGGAGGGCGCGGGCCACCCCCCGCCGGCGCGCGCCCGGGGCGACGTAGAGGAGATCCATGCAGGCCTTGCCCCGCGCCCGGGCCTCGCGGTCGGGGACGAGGCGGCAGAAGCCGACGGGCGGCGCCCCCTCCCCTCCTCCCTCATCCGCCTTCCCTTCCTCCTCCGAGGACCAGGCGAGCCAGAGGCGCGCGCCCTCGGGAACGGGATCCGACGGCGCCTCCCCCCCGCCCGAGAGGCCGAGGGATTCGTCCAGGAGGCGGCGGAAGAGCGCGCGGTCGGCCGGACCGCCGGGGCGCACCCTAACCATTGCGGATGGAGATCCGCCCTTCGCGGATCATCCTCTCGAACTTGCGCATGAGCCAGACGCGGAGGATGGCGCGGACGGCGGGGACCATGAGGGCGAAGCCGGCCGCGTCCGTCACCAGCCCGGGGGTGATGAGAAAAACGCCCCCGACGAGCACCATGGCCCCGTCCACGAGCGGGACGGCCGGGAGCCGGCCCGCCGCCATCTCCTGCTGGATGCGCATGAGGACGGAGAAGCCCTGGGTCCGCGCCGCCCAGGCGCCCAGGGCCCCGGTGAGGAGGACGATCCCCACGGTGGGCGAGAGGCCGACCGCGCGCCCGAGTTCGATCAGAATCATGAGCTCGAGGAGGGGGATCAGGGTGAAGAGGAGGAAGAGCCGGAAGAACACCTTCGTCTCCTTTCTCCCGGCGGGAGGGCGCCATCATGGCGGCAGGCCCATGATGGGCAACAGGCCCATGATGGGCAACAGGCCCATGATTGGCAACAGGCCCGTGACGGGGCGGCAGGCGCGCCCTGGGCGAGAGGGCGCCCATAGGGGCGGGCTTCCTCGGAGGCGGACGCCGTAAAGGCGCGGAGGGGATGGCGCCACAGCCGCTCCCTCCCTCTCCCCACGGCCCCCTTTCGGGTGCAGGCCGGACGCGATGGACGAGAGGCCGGTGGAGGAGTGGACAGGCGCGCCGCAGGCCCGTGAGGGGGCCCCTGACGGGCGACAGGCCCCTGACGGGCGCAGGCGAAGCGGCGGGGTGGGGGCCCAAACGGTGGGGCCCCTTCCGGGGCCCCCTGCTCCACACCCTTCGGGAAATGACAGCCAGGAAAATTTTTGGTATTTTAGGAGGAATCATATGCGATGTATTACACTAGATAACATTTGCAAAATATTGATATCGAACGTGACATATAATTTTGATGTTCCCGATCGCCCCTGGGCCCCCCGGCGGCGGCGGGGAGGACCCGGAGGGGCGGGCGAGCCGCCGCCGGTCCGCCGGCCGGTTCACCGGCGGGGGAGATCCCGCCCCCAGCGCTCTCGTTGAGGAGGCCCCCCATGGCCGAGGGCAGCCCGAAGATCTGGAAGCGGCTCGTCCGCCTCGTCCGGGGCCCCACTTTCGGGGACTACCTCGATGATTCGGCAGAGGAGATCCGCCGGAACCCAATTCAGATGGATTGTCCGGTCTGCGGGGAGGTGGCGCCGTTGGCCGAGACGTGTCCCAAGTGCGGCAGCCCCCGCAATCCCCCGGTGGACCGGCGTGTGTGAGCGAACCGGCCCTCCGGGCGCGGCGCGGAGGAGCCCCGCGTGAAATCCGCCCGGCGAAGCCCGAAGACCGCCGCCGATCCTCTCCCGCGGGACGCGCGTTCGTCCGCAGTCGAGTCCGTTCCCCGGACGGGGTCATCCTCCAACGCGGGGGCCTCTCCCTTCCTCCTCTTCTGCAACCAAACACTGGATCTGAAGAACTGGAAGCGTCGCTGCCTCCGCTTTCTTCACGGAGAGGGGATCGTTCCCGCCGCCGCCCTCGATGACATGGCGGAGGAGGGGCTTGGGAAGGCGGAGGGCGCGAAAAGGATGAAGGAGGACAAGGAGGCCGGGGGGGACGTCGAGGAAGGAAGCGCCGCCATGGATCGCTTCCACTTCAAGGGCGGCCGGGTCACCTTCGGGAAGGTCGAGCGCCTCCACGCCATCTTCCGCGACATGCTCGATGAGGTCGCCGCCAAGGGGCGGTTCATCCCCCGCCACACCGAGCTCCTCAACACCGCGCTGAGCCAGGCCGGGGGGCTCCGCTTCCACCTGGACCGGATCATCCCCGCCCGCCGGGAGCGGGCCGAGACCCTCCACCTCAATCCCCGGACCTTCGACCTGAGCATCCTCCTCCTCTTCTTCGCCGCCCGCTTCTTCTCGGGGATCGACCCCAGCCGCCTCCGCCGGTGCCCCCATTGCGGGGGCTTCTTCGTCCCGGCGGCCATGCGCCGCAAGCGGTTCTGCGCCGACAGCTGCCGCCTCCGCTATCACAACCGCGTCCGGGTGGAGAGCGGGAAGCAGGCCCGCTACATGCGGACCCGAAGGGCGCGGATGCGCGAGGCGGAGCGGAAAACCCCGGCGTAGGAGCGCCTGCTGTTAAATCGGTAATCTTGCAATTCCGTGTAACGACATGAGACGCAACCTTCCTGGCTGCCGGCCCCGACCGGCCGCCGCGGGCGGGCCTCCCGCCCCCTTCCCCCCGCGCCGCGCGCCCGCGGCGCGCTTCGCCCCTCGATCCGCGCCGTCGATCCACGAAATTCCGCGCCGGGCCTTTCCCGGGCGCCCCCCGGCGGAGTACAAAGGATCGCCAGATCCGAGCCGCCGGAAGCGGGAGCGCCCGTGACGGGAGCGCCCGCGGCGGGAGGGTCCATATTCGATTCCGGAGGAGCACGACATGCCCGACACCATGAAGGCCATGCGCATCCTCGAGCTTGGCGGAAGCTTCC
>JAZGDQ010000093.1:0-7460 GCA_036477985.1 bacterium | reverse complement strand
TCGCGCTTCGGCCGCCGGTGGAGGGCGGCGTTCGGGTGACGTAATTTTTTCGAAGGAGAATTTGGAGGTTCTGACGAGGGCCGGGAAAACGGCCCGGCCTCGACGAAAGCCGGAAGGCGGATCGGGGATCGGCGCCGGACCCCGGGGGAGAGGAAGTCCATGCGGAAATTCTTCTCGAAGATCGTCCCCCTTTCGGCGCTCGTCCTCATGATGGGATGCGCCAACATCACGACGGTCTGGGACAAGAGGGGCGACAGGAAAACGGCCGCGGCGGACCTCAAGGCCTGCGCGAGCGAGGCGTGGATGCTCTATTCCCCGAAGGGCCTCAAGGGGAAGCCGGTCGCCTATGTCTCCCAGAACACCTACGAAAAAATCTCGAGACCGTGGTTCGAGAAGTGCATGGGGAAAAAGGGGTACCGGAAGGTGAAGTAGGGCCGGACCGCGGGCCGGGCCCCCCGTTCCGGGTCGGCCGGGCGGGGCCGTCAATCTGAAATTCGCCCGGAGCGTTCCAGCCCTCGTTTGTGCGGGGACCCGTTCGGTGTTCTAATCCCATTGAGAGGCGGGGCGCCGGAAGTCCCGCCGGGGCCGCTGGAATTCCGGTCCCGCCGTAAATCGAGAGACTGTCCGCGGCTTTCACCAGCGCCCTGTTAGGGAGGCAAATTCATGCGTATGATCCGTCCGATGCTCACTGCGTTTGCGATGATCGCGTTCCTGGGTGGATGCACGACCACGACGACGACCTGGGTGAAGACCGGGAGCGCGGCCCAGGCCGCGAAGGACCTGAAAGCGTGCGCCAAGAAGGGTGGGGTCGATTTCAGCGAGAAGGGCGAAAAGGGCGGACCCGTCGCGTTCGGTTTTGCAGGCGCATTCGACGATAAGTGCATGACGGGGAAAGGGTACAAGAAGGGGAAATAGCGCCGGGGCGCGCCGCGCGTTCTTTTTAACGAAAACACTCCACTCGCTTTTTCGGGCTGGCGGCGACGCCGGCCCTTTTTTTGTAAATCGATCGTCCTCCGGCCCGATCTTTCGGAGGAGGGGGTCAGGGACGAGGCGGCGGAGCGGGGCGGCTCCCGTCCTTGGGCCGGGGATAGACCTCGATGCAGGGGAAGACGCGCTCGGCGTTTTCGAGGAGCCCGAAGAAGACCGGGCCCTCGGCCTTCTCGCCCATGGCGAGGGCGGTGAGGTCGAGCGGGCGCCCGCCGGGGTGGAAGGCGCCTCCGCCCACCTCGGCGAGCACGGCGAGGGGGCCGAGGATGTCCCAGATCCGGGGCCGGTCGACGAGGGCGGCGATTCCCCCGCCCATGGCGGCGTAGGCCACGTGGGCCCCGGCGCACCCGTAGGCGACCGACTTGCCCGGGTAGTCGAGCTTGTAGAAGCGCTTCCGCGAGGAGGGGGAGAAGAGGACGGTCTGGTTGTCCAGCTCCATGGAGGCGAGGGAGGGCAGAGGCTCCCCGTTCCGCGTCGCGCCCTTCCCCCGCTCGGCGAGGAAGAGCTCCTCCGTGACCGGCATGTAGAAGCCCCCGGCGAGGGGGGCGCCGTCCTCCATCACGCCGATGCAGATCCCCCAGGTGGGCAGCCCCATGAGGTAGGGGTTGGTCCCGTCGATGGGATCGACGGCCCAGAGGCGGCCGCCCGGGGGGGCGGCTCCGTTCGCCGAACCGAGCTCCTCCCCGATGATGCGGTCCTGCGGGAAGCGCCCGGCGATGCGCTCCTTGATGCGGACCTCGACCTCGCGGTCGGCCTCGCTCACGAGGCTGCGGTCGGCCTTGCGCTCGCCCTTGGCGGCCCCCGCGAGGGAGTGGGCGAGCGAGCCCGCCTCGCGGAGCGTCTCCTCGATGAATTTCCGCATGCACCCTCCATGGCGGCCGGCCGCGCCGCGCGCGGCCCCGGGCTCCGTCCACCCTAACGCGGCGGCGCGCCCTCCGCCAGCCCGGGGACCCTCCTCTTGCCGGGCGGGCGCCCCGGGCCCCATACTGGCCCCGCCTTTTCCGGCGCTCTTGGGAGGATGCATGAGTCTCGATACCGGCGGAGCGGCCGCCGGCCCCGGCGCGCCGCCGCTCCCATATTCCCCCCCGATCCGCGCCGCCTCCCCGGCGGCGGAGAATCCCGCCGCGTGAGGCCCCCGGCGCGGGTCCGCACCCGGTACGACTACACCAAGGGCTCCATCGGATGGGGGCTCGCCCGCCTCTCCCTTCCCACCTTCGGCGAGCAGATCGCCTGGAACATCGACACCGTCGTGGAGATCTTCTGGGTCGGCCGCCTCGGGCCGGATCGCCTCGCCGGAATGGCCCTCGCCTTCCTCATCATCATGCTCATGCGCTCGATCGGCCTGGGAATCCGCATCGCCGGGAGCGCCATGGTGGCCCAGCGGGTGGGCGGGGGCGACAACGAAGGGGCCGCCGTCTTCGCGGGCCAGACCTTCATCCTCGCCATGGCCTATTATCTCCCCGTCACCTTCGTCGGCTATATGGCGGCCCCCGGCGTCATGTCCCTCCTGACGACCGACCTCGAGGTCGTCCGTCTCGGTACGCTCTACCTCCGCGCCGGATTCACGGTGTTCGCCTTCATCGACGGCATCTTCACCATGGCGCACGTGATGCGCGCCGCGGGCGAGCCGGTCTACTCCCTTTCCGGGATGATCGTGAGCACGACGATCTCGGTGGCCCTGATGCCCCTCCTCGTTTTCGGCGCCGGCCCCTTTCCCGGGCTCGATCTCGCCGGGACCATCCTCTCGGTGGGGCTGGGGAGAATGTGCGGGGTCATCACCATCACGGCCATCCTGGCCTCGGGCCGCTCCCGCCTCCGCCTCCGGGGGCGCCACCTCCGCCCCCGGCCCGCCGTCCTCCGGCGGCTCCTCGGCCTGGCCTGGCCCGCCGCGGCCACCAACCTCCTGGAGCGGGGGGCCAGCATCGTCCTGGTGCGCATGCTCTCGGTGTTCGGCGTCCTCGCCCTGGCGGCCTGGGGGCTCGGCAACCGCATCGCCCTCCTCGGGCGGATGCCGGGCTTCGGCCTCCAGGCGGCCGTCCGCACCATGGTGGGCCAGAGCGTGGGCGCGGGCCGCCCCGATCGCGCCCGGCGCAGCGTGCAGCTGGCGCTCTGGATCCTCATCCTCATCATGGGGGTGACGGCGACGAGCCTCTTCATCTATGCGAACGAAGTTGTGGGATTCTTCGGCCTGAAGGGAGAGGCCGCCTCGGTCGGCGCGCTGTGCGTGCGGATTCTCGTCTTGGGGCTTCCCTTCGAGACGTGGAGGCGCGTCCTGGCGGGCGCCTTCCAGGGCGGCGCGGACACGAAGCCGCCCATGGCGGTGGAGGCCGTCGTGCGGTGGGCGGTCCAGCTCCCCGCCGCCTATCTCGTCTCCCTTCCCCTCGGCCTGGGCGCGGCCGGCATCTGGGGCGCGGTGGCCGGGAGCCAGGCGCTGGGGGCGATGGCGCTTTTCGTCTGGTACTTCCGGCGGTGGGGGAAGCGCGCCCTCGCGGCGAGGAGCGGCCTCCCGGGCGGCGGGGGGTGATATACTCGAAAAAAACGGCGCGCCGCCCGGCCGGTGAGGGCGCCGGGGGCGCCGGGAGAGGATTCGCAAACGATGCCGGAGGAGAAGGAGAAGACCGCCTGCGCCGAGGCGGCCTCGGCCGTCTACGGGCCGGTCGATTCGTGGCGCTTCGGGCGCTCCCTCGGGGTGGACCTCATCCTGGAGACGAGCGCCTGCTCCTTCAACTGCGTCTACTGCCAGCTCGGCGCGATCCAGATCGTCACGGCCGGGCGGCGGCTCTTCGTCCCCACCGCCAAGGTGATGGAGGACCTGCGCGCCTCGGCGTGGGAGGGCTCGGACATCGTCACCTTCAGCGGGAGCGGGGAGCCCACCCTCGCCCTGAACCTGGAGGAGGCGCTGCGCGAGGTGAAGGCCTTCACCGGAATCGCCACCCACGTCCTCACGAGCGGCGCCCTGCTGGGGGACCCGGAGGTGCGGGCCGCGCTGTGCGCCGCCGACCGGGTCTCGATCAAGCTCGACGCCGCCGACGAGGAGACATTCCGGCGGGTGAACCGCCCCGCGCCGGGGGTCACCCTCGCCTCGGTGGTGGAGGGGACGGTGCGCTTCCGCCGGGAGTTCGCGGGCCACCTGGACAGCCAGGTCATGTTCCTCCCCGCGAACCGGAAGATGGCCGAGCGGCTCTGCGGCCTCCTCCGGCGAATCGGGCCCGACGAGGTTCAGCTCAACACCCCGAAGCGGGTCTACCCCTCGGACTGGTTCGTCGAGACGCGGGGGCGGTACGACCACGCCAAGGCCCCGGCCAAGCTCACAAAGCTGCGCGTCATCGAGCCCGAAGAGGCCGGGGAGATCGAGCGCCTCATTCGGGAGCGCACGGGCCTCGCCGTCAGCAGCATCTACGGCGGGGATTGAGGAGGGGGGAGGCCCGTGGCCTACGAGACCATAATCTACGAGCGCCGGGGCGCGGTCGCCCTCCTGACCCTGAACCGCCCGGAGCGGCTGAACGCCCTGAACGGGACGCTGCTGGAGGAGATGGGCCGCGCGCTGGATGCGGCCGAGGGAGACCCGGAGGTGCGGGCGCTCGTCCTGACCGGGGCGGGGCGGGCCTTCAGCTCGGGCTTCGACCTCAAGGATGAGCACGTGGACATGCCGGAGGGGGTGGAGGGCTGGCGGCCCGCGCTCCAGGCGGGCTTCGGGACCATCATGCGGTTCTGGAACCTCCGCAAGCCGACGATCGCCGCCGTCCACGGCTTCGCCCCCGCGGGAGGCTGCGAGCTCGCCCTCGCCTGCGACATCACCCTCGCGGCCGAGGGAACCCTGTTCGGGGAGCCAGAGCTGCGCTTCGGCGCGGGCATCGTCGTCATGCTCCTGCCCTGGATGACCGGGCCCAAGAAGGCCAAGGAGCTTCTCTTCACCGGGAACGACAAGATCACGGCCGAGGAGGCGCACGCGATGGGGCTCGTCAACCGGGTGGTGCCGGAGGGGCGGCACCTGGAGGCCGCCCTCGAGATGGCGCGCAAGATCGCCGTCATCGACCCCGAGGTCCTGGCCATGACCAAGGAGGCGGTGAACCGCACCTACGACCGGATGGGGATGGCCGAGTCCCTGAAAATGGCGCTCGACATGGACGTTCAGATCGAAAGCATGCCGGGCCCCACCCGCCTTAAGTTCGCCGAGATCGTCCGTCGCGACGGCCTCAAGGCCGCCATCGCCTGGCGCGACGCGCGCTTCGAGGAGGAGGGGGGAGGATGAGCGCTTTCCGAAAAGAGAGCATCGTGCGCCTTCGCCTCCTTCTCCTCGCCCTTTTTCTCGCCCTTCTCCTTCCGGCCGGGGCGCCGCCCGGCGCCGTGGTCACCGCGCCCGGCAAGAACGGCTTCCAGGAGTTCGAGGATCTTCACGGGGGCAAGCTGCTCGTCGCCGCGCCGGGGATGCGCGATCCGCGCTTCCGGAAAACGGTCATCGTCATGCTCCGCCACAACGCCTCGGGCGCCTTCGGCCTCATCGTCAACCGCGTCGTCGGCTCGATGAGGCTCTCCAAGCTTTTCGCGCAGCTGAAACTCGCGCCGCCGGCCGGGGCGGGGGAGGTTCCCCTGCACTACGGCGGCCCGGTGGGGAGCGAGCTGGGCTTCGTCCTCCACTCGCGCGAGGGGAGGCCCGCGCCCACCCACAAGGTGAACAAGCGGGTGGGGGTGAGCCCGGTCAAGAAGGTGCTGGAGGCGATGGCGGGCGGAGGCGGCCCGCGCCGCACGGTGTTCATCTTCGGCTACTCGGGCTGGGGTCCGGGCCAGCTCGACGCCGAGATGGAGCGCGGAGACTGGTTCACCGCCCCGGTGGACGAGGAGATCCTCTTCGGCAAGCGCCAGGAGGGGAAGTGGAAGAAGGCGATGGAGAGCCGGTTTCGGACGCTGTGATTGGGTGTGTGTGCTTATACGTAACCCTCCGCTTCTCCAGCGTCTTTCCAATCTGGTTTCTGAGAAGACCGAAGGGGGTCGTAGACGAAGGGGGATTGAAAAGTGTTTCCTGAAAAAATTCGATTCCGAAATTCGTAAGCGAGAGCGAGTGTTGTGTCTCGTTAATTCGCTCGATAAATCACGGCGCTGGGTTGTCATTCTGAGGGAGCGCGGTGGAGCGACCGAAGAATCTCGGTTTTTCCCTTCATTATTCCAAACCGAGATGCTTCGCTTCACTCAGCATGACAGAAAAGCGCGCGCTGGATTTATGATGTGAATTTGTCGGACACGTTACTCGGTTTCGGCGAAGCGCCTTCCCCTGCAATTCCCCATCGCCTACTTATACGTAAACCCTCTCCTCTCCCCCTTCTGCCCGATCGGGGTTCTGAGCACGCCAAGGGGCCCCATGTCGATCTCGACGAGATCGCCGGGCTGGATCCACCGGTCGATCTCCATCCCGCAGCCGCCGGGGACGGTGCCCGAGCCGAGGAGGTCGCCCGAGAGAAGGTTCTCGTCGCGCGAGGTGTAGGAGATCATCTGCTCGAAGGTCCAGTACATCTCCCCCGGGGTGGTCTCGATCCAGGTCTCCCCGTTCACGCGCGCCGCCATGGGGATCTTCTTCACGTCCCCCACCTCGTCCGGCGTCGTGATCCAGGGCCCGAAGCTCCAGCACCAGTCCTTCCCCTTGTAGGGGCCCGTCCCCATCGCCATCTCGCCCGTCTGGGCGTCGCGCGCGCTCCAATCGTTCAGGATCGCGTAGCCGAGAATGTGCCCGCCCGCCGCCGCCTCGGGGATGTCCCGCCCCGGCGCGCCGATCACGGCGCAGAACTCGAGCTCGAAGTCCATCTTCTCGGTGTAGCTCGGCCAGGGCGCCTCCTCCTCCGGCCCGGCCATGTGGCCGCAGCCCGACTTGAAGGCGAGGGGGCGCTCGTACCAGGTCTGGGGAATCTCCAGGCCCATCATCCCGAAGGTCTTCTTCAGGTGGCGCTCGAAGCCCGCGAAGCCGCGGATGAGGGGCGGCTGCGGGATGGGGGCGAGGAGGCGCGAATCCCCCTCGGAGTAGCGGAGCTGCTCCCCCCGCGGGCCGGCGGCGTCCTCGTTCTCCAGCGCGAACTCGAGGGCCTCCTCGGCCGATTCCATGGCGCCCGGCCCCGCCGCGCCGAAGGCCATCATCTCCGGCGGGATGAGGGCGTCCGCCATGGGCTGGGCCCGGCTCGCGCCGCGGTCGACGAACTTGGCGGCGATGGCGAAGTTGAGGTCGATCCAGGTGAACGCGCCGCCGCGCTCCACGGCCGCGCCGAGCCGCCGGAAGGGGCCGACCGGCGTCATCACTTCGAAGGTGCACAGCTTCATGGGAGCCTCAATGGGAAGGTGAAGGAAGAGCGGGGACTCGCCGTATGCGAGTCCACACCTGACGCACATCCACTTCGAAGGTGCACAGCTTCATGGGAGCCTCAATGGGAAGGGGGAGGAGGGAAGTGTGCTCGCCTCTGGCGTGTGACACGCCGCGCGCGGGATGCGAC
>JAZGDQ010000092.1:0-3956 GCA_036477985.1 bacterium | reverse complement strand
GGGGGTGGTGGTGCGTACGCCGGCCGGCCTTTGCTACGAGGTGCAGGTGGGGGCCTACGCCCTCCCCGAGTTGCGGGCGCTGATGGGGGCGAAGGAGCCCGTCGAGCTGCACACCTACCACTACATCGAGGGGACGGTCGCCATCGGCCAGCTCACCCCCCGACTGGTCGGCTTCCTCAGCGCCGCCGAGCGGGAGTTCTTCCTGCACTACATCAAGGCGCCCGGGCTCAGCCCGCGCAGCGCCATCCGCTCCCTCACCCTTCCGCCCGAGCGAATCGCGGCGGCCATCGCCGGAGGAAGCCTCGCCGTCTTGACCAAGCTCCCCGGCATCGGGAAGAAGAAGGCCGAGCAGATCATCTCGAAGCTGCAAGAGGAGATCTCCGAGCTCGCCCTCGGGGCGGAGGCGGCCCCGGCCGGCCCGGGGCCGCCCAAGATCGTCCGCCAGCGGGCCGAGGCGATGGGCGTCCTCGTGGGCCAGCTCGGCTACCGCACCCCCGAGGCCGAGGATCTCATCGAGCGCGCGGCGGCCTCCCTCGGCGAGGAGGCGACGACCGAGGGAATCCTCCAAGAGGTTTTCCGGCTGAGCCGGTAAGAGGAGAAAACCGTGGCCATCGAAAGACGCGTCTCCCCCCGGGCCACCGACCCGGCCGAGGAGCGGACGTTCTTCTCCCTGCGGCCCACCCGGCTCGATCACTACGTCGGCCAGACCGATCTCGTGGAGAAGCTCCGCATCGCCCTCGAGGCCGCCCGCGCGCGCGAGGAGCCGGTGGGCCACATCCTCTTCCACGGCCCGCCGGGCCTGGGGAAGACCACCCTCTCCCACATCATCGCCGACGAGATGAAGTCGCGCCTGGTGCGCACCTCGGGCCCCGCCCTCACCCGGCCGGCCGACCTGATGGGCATCCTCACCGGCCTGGAGGCGGGCGACGTCCTCTTCATCGACGAGATCCACCGCCTCCCGCGGCCGGTGGAGGAGTTCCTCTACCCCGCCATGGAGGACTACCGCGTGGATTTCGTCGTGGACCAAGGGCCCATGGCGCGAACCATCAACTTCGCCCTCAAGCCCTTCACGGTGGTGGGCGCCACGACCCGGCCCGGCTCCCTCTCGGGCGCCCTGCGCGAGCGCTTCTATCTCGTCTGCCACGTCGACTTCTATTCGGAGGCGGAGATCCGCACCATCCTGGAGCGGAGCGCCGACCGGCTCGGGGCCGCGCTCGATGAGGAGGCCGCGTCCGAGCTCTCCCGCCGGAGCCGGGGCACCCCGCGGACGGCCAACCGCCTCCTTCTGTGGGTGCGCGACTTCAGCCAGGCCCGCCGGGACGGCGCCCTGCGCCCCAAGACCATCCGCGAGGCCCTCGCCATGGAGGGGGTGGACGAAAAGGGCCTCGACGCCCTCGACCGCCGCTATCTGCGGACCATCATGGAGCAGTACGGGGGAGGGCCGGTGGGGGTGGAGGCCCTCGCGGCCACCCTGAACGAGGACGCCGACACCCTGGTGGACATGGTGGAGCCCTACCTCCTGCGGACGGGCTTCCTCCAGCGCACCCGGGTGGGCCGGCGCACGCCCCCCGCCGCCTTCGACCATCTGGGCCTCGCCCCGCCCCAGGACGCGCAGCCGGACCTCTGGACCCCGGCCGCGGAGGGGCCCGAGGGCGAGTAGGCCATGCCAGGCCCCTTGGGAAACTTCGGGCGGCTGCTCATCGTCCTGGGCGCGGTCCTCGTGGCGGTGGGCGCGCTCCTCGTCCTGGCGCCGAAGATCCCCTTCCTGGGCCGCCTCCCCGGGGACATCCACATCCGCGGCAAGAACTTCAGCTTCCACTTTCCGATCGTCACCTCCATCTTGCTCAGCGTCGTCCTCACCATCCTCCTCAACCTCTTTCGCAAATGACGCGCCCCCTCCGGCCCGCCGCTCCTCCCCTCCTCGGGATCGTTTCCTCCGCCCTCATCCTGGGCGGCGCCCTGTGCGGCCCGGCCCGCGCCGAGACGCGCGTGCGCGTCCTCCTCGAGACGGCGCCCGCCCTAAGCTTCTCGGCCTCCTCCCCCGTCACGATCTACGCCCTCGGGAGCGGGCGGCGGCTCGGCGTCCTCCCGGAGGGGGAGGCCCTCCGCTTCCGGGCCGCGGAGGGATACATCCATTGGGCGGGCGGCGCGTCGGCCGAGAACCTGCGCCTCCGCCCCCGGGGCAGCCTCTTCCGCCTCGGCCGGCGCCGCTTCCGGGGCAGCCTCGACATCGTCCGCCGGCGGGGCAGGCTCCGGGCGGTGAACGTGGCCGGGGTGGAGGACTACCTCCGCGGCGTCCTGCCCCGGGAGATGCCCTCCCGCTTCCCCATCGAGGCCCTCAAGGCCCAGGCCGTCGCGGCGCGCACCTTCATCCTCTGGCGTCGCGGAGAGAAGGGCGAGGCGCCCGGGACCAAGGGGAGCGAGGGGAAGATCGCCCGCGCGACCGCCCAGAGCGCGGACGTCTCCACCCAGGTCTACGGCGGGGCGGACGGCGAGACCCCCCCGGCCAACCGGGCCGTCGCCGAGACGTCGGGAGAGATTCTCACCTTCGCGGGCGAGCTGGCCCAGACCTACTTCCACGCCTCGAGCCCGGGGCGCACCGAGGAGAAGACGGCCGTCTTCGGCGGCTCGCGCCTTCCCTACCTCCGCAGCGTGCCCAGCTTCGGGGACTCGGCCCAGCCGCGCTTCCGCTGGACCCACCGCGTCTCCCTCGCCAGGCTCTCCCGCCGGCTCTCGGCCGCGGGGCGCGGGGTGGGGGAGGTGCACACCGCCTCCATCGAGGAGCGCTCCCCCTCCGGGCGGGTGCGCGCCCTCCGGGTGTGGGGCACGGGGGGGAGCGTCATCCTCTGGGCGGGGGACCTGCGCCGCCTCCTGGGCTGGGGGGCGATCCGGAGCGCCTACTTCGACATGGAGCAGACCTCGAGCGCCCTATTCTTCCACGGGGCGGGAAGCGGCCACGGCGTCGGGATGAGCCAGTGGGGGGCGCGGGCGATGGCGCTGAACGGGAAGGGCTACCGGGAGATTCTCGCCCACTACTTTCCCGGAACCCGGCTCGAGCGCCCGGGGCCCGAGGCGGCGAAGGCGGCGCCCGCCCCGGAGGCGAACGGAGCCCCGGAGGAGGAGGCGATGCCGGCGGGGGAGGCCGCTTCTGGGGAAGAGGCGGCGCCTGGGGAGTCTCCCTCGCCTCTCCCCGGCGGGATCGGGGACATCATCGAGCAGGCCGAGCAGGGTGGGAAATGAGCGGGCGGGGGCGCCCGCCGCAAAGGCGGAAAAACGAAACCCGCCGGACGGGGCCGGCGGGGCGACGTTCGAAAATTTGAAGAGCGCGCGGGCGCTTCGGGCGAGATTCTCCCGCCGGCTTAGACGAGAACGTCCCCGCCGCCGCCGCGGGCGATGATGACCTTGCCCTCGTCCTCGAGGCTCTTGGCGATGCGGACGATGGCCGTTTGGGCCTTCTCGACGTCGCTCAGGCGGACGGGGCCCATGGCATCGAGATCCTCGGCGATCATGGCGGCCGCCCGCTCGGAGAGGTTGCCCAGAATCTTGTCCTTCACCTCGTCCTCCGCGCCCTTGAGCGCCATGGTCAGGTCCTCGTTGCTCACCTCGCGCATGACGAGCTGGATTCCCCGATCGTCGATGAAGACGAGATCGTCGAAGGTGAACATGAGGTGGCGGATTTCCTCGGAAAGCTCGGGGCTCAGCTCGTCGATCTTCGAGAGGACGAGACTCTCGTTCGCCTTGTCCAGAAGGTTGAGCACCTCGGCGACCGCCGACACCCCGCCCACCATCTGGCTCTGGGCGCTCCCGCTCGCGGAGAGCTCGGTGCCCAGCACGGTGTCGAGATCGTTGATGACGCCGGGGGGGATGCGGTCCAGGGTGGCGATCCGGAAGGCCACCTCCCCGCGCACGGCCTCGGGAAGCTCGCTCAGCACGTCGCAGGACTTCTCCGGCTCAAG
>JAZGDQ010000091.1:0-7545 GCA_036477985.1 bacterium | reverse complement strand
GTCGCCAGGATGAGGTCCACCTCGCCCTTCTTGTAGTGATCGACCTTGAAGGGGGCGTCGGCGTTGCCTTTGATCCAGGGATTGATCAGGATGACTTTGCCTTGGGTGGAGACGAAGCGGAAATGCTGGTTTCCGTAGAATTGCATCTGCACTTCGGCCGCCCGCGCACCGGGCGCGAGGAGAAGGCCGATTAGCAAGAGCGCAGAGAAGAAAATCAAGCGCCGCGCACCGAGACGATTACGCATGTGACGTCCTCCGGTTTGTCCCAATCGATGGAAGAAATGGAAATGCGCATTTCGGGGCGAACCGGACCCGAGGCCGGCCCGCCCTCTGCGCTCTGTCCCGCCGCCCGCGACGGGGACCCGACAAGCGTTGTTGGTGATGCTCCATATTAGCTCACCTTCCGGTTCCCCCCAAAGGAAGGGTCCGGGAGACTCCTGCGCCCCGGGAGACGCTCTGCGTCTCACCGCCCTCCCGGCCGGAGGGGGGAGGGGAGGGGGGGCGGAGGAGGGAGATGGAGGGAGGGAAGAGAACGGAGAGGGCATTTTTGATTCCCCGGGAGGGCTTCTTTACAATGGCGCCAGAGACCAGAATTTGGATGCCGCACGGGATGCGGCCCGGTGGGCGGCCCGAATCGCGAGGCCGCAGAGAGGGAGAGAGATGATCCGCACGCGCATCTGCGATCTGCTCGGAATCGAACACCCCATCGTCCTCGGCGGAATGGCGACGGGGACCTCCGCCCCCCTGGTGGCGGCGGTCTCGAACGCGGGGGGCTTCGGGACGATTGGCCTGGGGCTCCGGAACGAGGAGGAGGTGCCCGGGATCATCGACGACATCCGGGAGAGGACCGAAAAACCCTTCGGGGTGAATTTTCTTCTATTCAGGTTCGAGGAGGCGGCCTTCGCGGCGGCGCTCGCGGCGAAGCCCCCCGTCGTCGCCTTCGCCTGGCCGCGCGCGGACCAGGATCTCCGCTCCCTCTTCGACCGGGCCCATGAGGCGGGGGCCAAGGTCATGTTCCAGGCGGGCGAGGTGGCCGATCTGAAGCGGGCCGCCGAGGCCGGGGCGGACGTCATCGTGGTTCAGGGGACCGAGGGCGGGGGCCACGTCGGCTGGATGGCCACCCTGCCGCTCCTGCCCATGGCGGTGGACGCGGTGGCGCCCGTGCCGGTCCTGGCCGCCGGCGGGATCGCGGACGGACGCGGCCTGGCCGCCGCGCTGGCCCTGGGGGGGGAGGGCGTCCTCCTCGGGACGCGCTTCCTGGCCACCGAGGAGTCCCCCATCCACCCGAACTTCAAGGAGGCCATCGTGGCGAGCGACGGCCACGACACCCTCCTCACCGAGATCCCCGACATCGTCTTGGAGACCGTCTGGCCGGGGGCGATGTCGCGCGCCCTGCGCAACGACTTCATCGAGCGCTGGGCCGGCAAGGAGTGGGCCCTGCGCCAGCACCAGGCCGCCGCCTTCGAGAAGGTGCAGGCGGCCGGAAAGTCGGGGGACGCCGCCGAGGGCCGCCTCCTCATCGGGCAGGACGCCGGGCTCATCCACGACATCCCGCCGGCGGGGGAGCTCGTCCGCCGAATCGCGGCCGAGGCCGAGGAGATTCTGGCGAAGCGCCTCCCCTCCTTCCTCCAGGCGGGCTGAGGAGCGGGATGGGAAGATCCGCCGGCGCCGGGCTCCTGGCCCTCGCCCTCCTCCTCGCGCTTCCCGCCTCCGCCCGCGCCCGGTGCGCGCCGGGCCTGGTCCGCCTTCCCCCTCCCGCGAAGGCGATTCCGGCGGCCTACGCCGCGGCGGCGAAGGGAAGCGTGTCGATCGAGTGGTTCGGCCACGCCTACTTCCGCCTCATCTCCCCGGGGGGGATCCGGGTGGTGACGGATCCCTTCTCGCGCCATCGAGGCTACCCGATTCCCCGGACGAACCCCCATGTGGTGACGATCGGGAAGGAGACGCCCAACCACCATGGGATCGACATCGTGGGCGGGAGCCCCCTCGTCCTCCGCGGGCTCCGCGAGGGGGGGCTGGAGTGGGGGAAGGTGCGCCGCCAGGTGGGCGACGTGTGGATCTTCAGCATCCCCATCGCCCAGGGCGGATACGGCGACGACGACTACGGCTCAATCTTCGGCAAGGGAGCGACTTTCGTCTTCGAGATGGGGGGGCTGTGCATCGCCCACCTGGGGGACCTGGCCGAGCCGATGAACCCCTCCCAGCTCCGGCGTCTGGGGAAGGTCCACCTCGCCTTCGTCGTCCTCTCCGAGCGCGTGTCCATGGGGCCCGAGGGGGCGGCCGAGATGGTCCGGCGAATCGGCCCCCGCATCGCCGTCCCCATGCACTACTACGACGATGAGGAGACGCTCGAGCGCTTCATCCGCAGCGCGCGCGCTTTGGGCGCCCTGCACCGTGTGCGGCGGCTGAAGGAGCGGCGGCTCCTCCTCCACCGCAAGCGCCTGCCGCCCCCCACCGAGATCCTCCTCATGCGCCACGACTGAGGGGGCGGGGCAATCCGGCCGCGGGGCCCCGCCGCCCGGCTCCCCTCCGCTCCTTCCGGGCGACCGCCCCCGCGCGCTCCCCCGGCGCGCTCCCGGCGCACCCCCTATCATTGCGCCGCGCATCCGCCCGGCTCTTCCGGGCCGCTCCCATCCCCGGCCGCCCTCCTCTTGCCGGCCGGCGGCCTCTTTCCCGGTTGGGTGCGTTATTTTCATGAGAATAAAGGAGAGGGGAGTATTTTATTGTTAATAAAGTAGAAGGGCATATATTTATATAAAAGGTCAGTTCCGTCCATTCTTACCTGGGAGGAATGGAGATGAAGATATACGACCCGAAGAAGATCCTCGTTCCGGTGGATTTCTCAGAGTTGAGCATGGGGGCCCTGCGGGCCGGCCTGGAGATCGGCGGGAAGTGGGACGCCGAAGTCCTCGTCCTCCACATCTCGACCTTTTCCGATCACATGCCCTCCTACGCGGAGCTCGAGATCGCAGGGGTCTCCCCCCGAAGCCAGCGCAGGGAGGACACCCGCATGGAGCTGGAGAGCCGGCTCGACCTCCTGCTCAAGGAGATTTCGGCCGGCCCCAAGGTGAGGTCCACCCTGTTGTTCGGGACCCCGACGGCGGACATCCTCAATACCGCCCAATCGGGGAATTTCGATCTCATCGTCATGGCCACCCACGGCCGCAAGGGATTGAGCCGGCTCCTCCTCGGCAGCGTGACCGAGCAGGTGGTCCGGCGCGCCCCCTGCCCCGTCTTCGTCGTCCGCTCCAAGGTGGTCGAGAAGAAGATTGCGGAGGCGGCGGCCGAGGAGCGGGCGACCGCACCCCTCTCGGCGGGCGCTTCCTGACGAGCGCCCGGCCCCGGCGGCGCGGCAGGCCCCGGCGGCGCGGGAGGCGGAATTCGCTTCGGCGGACGCCCCGTGAGGGCCCCTCCCGGGGCCCACCCTCCCGGGGCCCACCCTCCCGGAGGTCCGCCCGCCCGGGGGTCCGCCCGCCCGGGGGGCCCGCCCGCGGCTCCACCGGCCCTCCCGCCGGAAGGGCCCCTCCTCCTTGTTCGCACCCTTCCTTTCCCCCTAAGATGCCGCATCGGATTCGTGACGGCGCGCGTGCGCGATGGGCCCCCCCTGCGAGGGGGGAAGAGAGGAGATTCGCCGATGTCCACCCCGGTTCTTTCCTGCATCCCCGCCTACATGCGCGAGTGGCCCCGCTTCTCGGCCCAGTTCCGCGCCCTGCCGGAGGAGGCGTGGGACCGGCCCACCTATTGCGAGGGCTGGTCGGCGGCCGACGTGGTGGGCCACCTCACGCTGGGGGCGTGGTTCTACACCGAGGTCGTCTCGGCCGGGGTGGAGGGAAGGGTGGAGCCCCCCTTCGGGGCGAAGAGCGCCGAGGAGTTCAACGAGAAGCGCATCTCGATCATGAAGGAGATCGGGGCGCTGCCGCCCCCGGCGCGTCTGGACCGCTTCGAGGCCGAGAACGCCAAGCTCGAGAAGATCTTCCTCGCCCTCGAGCCCGCCGATCTGGAAAAGAACGGGTGGCACCGCTTCGGGCCCTGCCCCATCCGCTTCTATCTCATCGCCCGCCTCTACGAGCTCATCCTCCACGAGTGGGACGTGCGCAACGAGCCCGAGGCCGATGTGCTTCCCCACGAGCTGGAGGCGGCGGCGGAGGCGCTCCCCTGGCGCTCGGCCTTCTTTCACAACCTGCGCAAGGGGGGGGACATCGGCGCCCCGGTCCGGATCCGGGTGACGGAGCCGGACATGGCGTTTGGGATCGCCTGCCGCGATGGGAAGGCGGAGGCCGTGCCCGCCGAGGGAGGGGATTTCGCGGCCGAGGTTTCGATCGGGGCGGGCGAGTTCATCCTCCTCTCCTCGGGGCGGGCCGACCCGGCGGCCAAGGAGGCCGCAGGCCGCCTCCGCATCGAGGGCGACCGCGCCCCCGCCGACAAGCTGCTCGAGGTCCTCAGCCGGCCGTTTTAGGCGGACGGCCCGGCCCGGCGGATTTCAACCGTCCTGGGGAAGCGGGGCGCTTGGGCGGGCCGCTCCCGGGAGCGGATCGGGATCGGGGGAGGGCGGCTGACCCGTGACGGGGGCATGCCCGTGACGGGGGCATGCCCGTGATGGGGGCATGATTCGGAGGAGGGGGGAGGGAGGGTTACGAGCCCGTGGAAATTCGCCTTTGAATCTCCTTTTTGATGATGTTTCCCTTGGGGGTTCCCAATCGCTCCGCGATGCTTTGAAGCAAAAGATCCAGCCCTTGGTCGACGGGGCGAATCATTTTTCTTCCTGTCACGGCGTTCACCTCGGATTCAAATCTTCGAATTCGAAAAAGCGGGGCTTTGTTCTCCGGATCGAACGTCACATCCATTCTCATTCTTTCAAACGGGTCATCCCTGTCATCGTCCCTTCCATACTCATCGAGGAGGACGCCCACCTCCAAATCGATCGCATTCGCTTCTTTGCAGTGCCGGATTTTCAGCCGCGCTCTCGGCATCAACAGCCCCACGTGGCCCAAACCGGTGAAATTCCTTAAATCTTTGTCATAAATTCCAACCAGATTCAGACCGATTTTGTTTTCTTCGCCGTAGCGCGTCATCGACTTGTCGAAGAGAGTATAGAAATTGTGGAGGGTGGGAAGGTGACGTTTAAACGAAATTTCCAATTTCACTCTGGCTGCGTTGAAATTGGTCCTCTCCATTTTGTCGGGTCTTTTCATTATGTCGCCGCCGATTCCGATGAACGAAAATTCGCCCGCGCCGCGGGGCCGCGGCTCAGGACCCGTCGGTTTTGGCCACCTCGACGGTGTAGCTGTTGAAGGCGGCGTTCTCGTAGAGGGAGAGGCCGTCCCCGATGAGGATGTTCGCGCAGCCGAGCGCCTCGTCGCCCCCCGACGGGATGTGCACCACCCCGGGGCGGATGGCCTCGCTCACCCGGGCGCGGAACTCCGTCCGCCCCCGCTCGTTGAAGAGGACGACGCAGTCTCCGTCGCAGATGCCGCGCGGGGCGGCGTCCTCGGGGTGGATGGTCGCGACGTTGAAGCCGTGGCGCAGGAGCTTGGCCGCGTTGTTGAAGGTCGAGCTCGCCCGGAAGTAGGTCTTCGGGGAGATGAGCTGGAGGGGGCGCAGCCCCTCCTCCCCGCCGTTGAGCCCCTCGGGCGTCTCGTGCCGCGGGAGGGGGAGATCTTCGGCGTAGATCCGCGCCCGCCCGTGCGGTGTGTCGGCCGCCGCCTGCATCGCGCCCGGGGGGACGTCGAGGATGATCAGGCCCTCGGCCTCGAGGCGCTCCATCGTCACCTCCCGGAACCAGGGGAAGCGCGCGTCGGCGCGGGCGGCCTCGAGCAGCTCCTCGACCCACTCGCGCGAGGAGCGCCAGGGGAAGTGCGCCCCCAGGCCCATCTTCTCCGCCAGCCGGCAGACGATCTCGAAATCGTCGAGGGACTCCCCGCGGGGGGGCATCACCCCGGGCGAGAATTGAATCTGGTGGCGCGCGCCCATCTCGGGGATGAAGTGGGAGAAAGTCATCCCCGTCTCGACGCCCTCGACGACGGCGCAGCGCTCGAGCCAGGTCGAGGCCGGGAGAACGACGTCCGCGCACCGCGCCGTCGGAGTCATGAAGATGTCGGCCACGGCCGTGAAGTCGAGGGAGCGCAGGGCGCGCTCGGTCTTGCGGGTGTCCCCGGCCTGTCCGGCGGGGTTGCCCAGCATGATGAGGCAGGCCTTGAAGTCGGCGCCGTAGGCGTCCGGGTTCAGGATGGCCTCGGCGAACTGGCCGACCGGAATTCGCAGGTCCACCGGGTTGGGGACGGCCCAGCGGTCGGCCAGCACCTGGGAGAGTCCGGTGTCGGTGGCGCGCTCGGGGCGGTAGCCCTCGTGCGCCGCCCCGTGGTGAATCACCCCCTCGAAGGCGCCCGCCGCGAGGTTGAGGATGTGGAGGGCGCGCACGGCGTGCTCCCCGCGCAGGGTGCGCTGGTAGGAGCCGTAGTAGACGAGGATCTTCCCTCTCCGGAGGGCGGCCGCGATGGCGCGCACGTCGTCTTCCGAAACGCCGCACTCGCGCGCCGCGCGCCCGGGCGTCCACGGCTCGGCCGCCTCGCGCAGCAGCTCCATGGCGGGCCGGCAGGCGGCCCCGTTCACCGTGAAGCGCCCCGCGAGGGCCGCCCTTCGGCAGGCGTCGAAGGGCCGGGCGGCGCCCTCGGCCTCGTCCCAGGCGAGGGGTCGCCCCGCCTCGCCCGTGAGGAACTTCCCGTCCTCCTCGCGCACGAGGAAGGGGGCGTTCGTCCGCCCGCGCAGGGCCTCCTCGTCCGCTCCCCCCTCGGTGAGGAGGAGGCGCAGGACGGCGAGGGCGAGGGCGGTGTCGGTCGAGGGGCGGGGGGCCACGTGCCGGTCGGCGAGGCGCTCGACCGTCTGGGTGCGCATCGGGTCCACCACGAGGATCCGGGTCCCCCCCCGCTTGGCCGCCTTGAGGGCCTGGGGGAGCCCCCGGTAGCCCGTTTCGACGGGGTTGTTCCCCCAGATCACGATCCAATCGCACCGCTCGCTCGCGCGCAGGCGGACCTGCCAGTTCCCGAAGATCTCCTCGCTCGCCCCCCGCCAGGCGTTCCAGCACAGGCTCCCCCGGTGGTAGACGGGGACCGCGCCCCCCCACAGGTTCATCAGGCGCAGGATGGTGGCCGGGGCCGCGTTCTTTCCGCCCGGCATGGTGTGCTGGGACGCGTAGTGGTACATGATGACCGACTCGTTCCCCCCCTTCGCCTTGGCCGCCTCGAGCCCTTCGGCCACGAGGCCGAGAGCCTCGTCCCACGAGATGCGCTCGAAGCGGTTCGCCCCGCCCGGCCCGGAGCCCTTGGGCCCCACCCGGCGCAAGGGGTGGAGGAGGCGGTCGGGGTGGGCGTAGCGGTCCGGAATCTGGAAACCCTTGATGCAGGGCTTCAGGCGCATCCGGGGGTTGGGCCGGAAGGAGAGGATCTCCTCTCCCCGTGTCTCGACCTCGAAGCTGCAGGGGTAGTTTCCGCAGTGGGGGGCGCACAAGGTGAACGTTTTTCGGACATCGCTCGGGGGCATTCGCCGGAA
>JAZGDQ010000090.1:0-2644 GCA_036477985.1 bacterium | reverse complement strand
GACGAAGAGGGCATCGAGTACGGACGCGTCCACAACAAGATGGGCTACCGCCTCTACCCGAACGGCGAGAGCTTTTACGACAACGTGCGCGTTCACGAGGACGACGTGCTCGGCGAGGTGAACGGAGGCTACGACCTGCGCGCCAAGATATTCCGGGGGAGCGCCGAGCTGGCCGCCTGCAACACGGGCCTCTCGCGGGCGCTCTTCGAGTTTTGCCATCAGAACGCCAAGGAGCGCGTCCAGGGCGGAAAGCCCATCATCGAGCACCTGACCGTGCGCCACATGCTCGCCGAGATGCTCATGAACATCGAGGTGGCCGAGCAGTTCATGTGGCGCATCTGCTGGGGGGTGGACAACGACGGCTCCTACAACCCGCGCTTCACGCGCTACGGCAAGGTCTTCAGCGACAAGGTGGGCATGAAGTCGATCATGCTGGCGACGGACCTTCTCGGAGGCATCGGCATCATGCACGACTCGCCGAGCGAAAAGATCATGCGCGACATCATCACATTCCTTCACGGGGACGGAACGGACTCGGCCGTCCTGCTCCAGGCCGCCCAGACCCTGGACCGGCCCGCCTGATCGCGGGCGATCTTCGGGCGCGCGGAGGGTACCGGCGGAGGAGGGGGAAGACGGAGGAGAGGGGGAAAGACGGAGGAGGAGGAAAAAGATAATGGAGATTGAGGAGAAGAAGCTGGGGCGCGTCTTCGGGATCAAATTCTCGCAAGGGGAGAATTTCCTCGCCGGGCTCTCCGAATTCGCCCGGGAGCGGGAGATCAAGGAAGCCTCCCTCTTCGTCTTCGGCGCGATGAACGAGGGGCGGATGATCACCGGCTTCCGGAGCGCGGAGGGCTACGACGTGAGCCGCAGGTCGCTGGGGTCAAAGCGGGAGTTCGTCGCCTACGGGACGCTCACCTGGCCGGAGGAGAAGCCCCTCGCCATCGAGGACCCCGAGCCCTGGGACGGCCCCCAGCCCTACGCCCACCTCCACATGACGGTGGGCCCGCCCGTGGGCGAGGAGCAGAGCGAGGTCCTCGCGGGCCACCTGAGCAAGGCTATCGCCCTGGCCATCTTCGTGGACGTCTACGAGCTTCTCTGACGGGAAAGGGGCGGGCCGAATGCCCGGAGAGCGGATCCGATTGGCGGTCATCCCCGGCGACGGGGTGGGGCACGACGTCATCCCGGTGGCGGTGGACGTGATCCGCGAGGCGGCGGCGGCGTGCGGCGCCGAGGTGGAGGCCGAATTCTTCACCTACGGCGCCCTCCGCCACCTGGAGGAGGGGGAGGTCCTTCCCGAGGACGTCCCCGCCCTTGTGCGGGAGCTCGCCGCCGCCCACGACGCCATCCTCTTCGGGGGGGCGGGCCTGGACCCCCGGGTGCCCCCCGAGGTGAACTGCCGGCCTCTTCTTCGGGCGCTCCGCTACGAGCTCGACCTCTACGTGAACCTGCGGCCCGCGCCCCTGCTGGACCCGCGCTTCTGCCCCCTGCGGGCGGAGGTTCCCATCGACCTCGTGGTGGTGCGCGAGAACACCGAGGGAGTCATGGTGCGCCTCGGGGGGAATTTCAAGAAGGGAACCCGCGACGAGGTGGCCATTCAGGAGGACATCAACACCTACCTCGGGGTGGAGCGCATCTGCCGCTACGCCTTCGAGTACGCCGGCGAGCACGGCCGCCCCAAGGTGACGATGGCGGACAAGAGCAGCTCCCTCATCCACGCCCACGGCCTCTGGCAGCGAGTGTTCTGGGAGGTGGCCGAGGATTTCCCCGGCGTGGAGGCCGAGCACCGCTACATCGACACCCTGTGCATGGAGCTCCTCCAGCATCCCGACCGCTTCTCCGTCATGGTCACCAACAACATGTACGGGGACATCCTGAGCGACCTGTGCGCGGGCCTGGTGGGCGGGGTGGGAATGGCGGCCTCGGGCTGCATCCACCCGGGCCGGACCTCCATGTTCGAGCCCGTCCACGGCACCGCCCCCGACATCGCCCTCCAGGACATCGCCAACCCCTTCGCCGCCGTCCTGACGGGGCGGATCCTCCTCAACACGCTGGGCCACGCGCGGGCGGCCGATCTGATCTGGGAGGCCGTCGGCCTCGCCGTGCGGGAGGGGAAGATCACCGGGGACATCGGCGGGAGCATGGGGACCCGGGCGGTGGGGGAGTTCCTCTGCGGGGCGGTGGCGCGGCTGGCCTAGGCGCGGCGCCGCATCTTTGAGACCGAAACCGGGGGAGGAGACGCCGTGCGGCGGCTGGGCGAGCGCCTCTATGCGGAGACGGGGTTCCAGTGGGCGAACGTGGGCGCCGCGGTTTCGGAGGAGGGCGTCCTCCTCGTCGATTGCCCGGTCCGGCCCTCCGACTCCCTCCGCTGGCGGGAGGGCCTCCGCCCCCTGAGCCCGAAGGGGATCCGCTACCTCATCGCCACCGACTACCACGGCGACCACACCACGGGCGCCGCCTTCGTCGGGGACGTGACCTTCATCGCTCCCCAGCGCGTGTACGAAAAGATCGCCGGGGCGGGGGGGAAGGACCCCTTCTCCAAGCAGATATTCGTCGAGACCTTGAAGGATCAGGGCCACGCCGAAGAGGCGGCGGAGATAGAAGCGGCGATCGTCCCCCCACCCCAAATTTGCTTCGATGAAACCCT
>JAZGDQ010000009.1:0-2703 GCA_036477985.1 bacterium | reverse complement strand
CCCCACATCGACGCCATGGGCTTCGACTTCTTCTACAGCCGGGGGATCGCCATCGACTTCGAGAACGTCGAGGACAACGGCTACATCAGCGCGGACGACGTGAAGCGGCGCCTCGATCACTACAAGTTCGAGATCAAGGAAGGCGACACGGTGGTCTACACCTACGGCCACTACAAGCGCCACTATCCCAAGCCCTCCTACACCACCCACTACGCGGGATGGGCGGGGGACGCGGCCGAGTACGTCTACGGCGAGTGCGGCGCGCTCAACGTGGCCACCGACGCGCCGAGCATGGACATGGCCCGCAGCCCGGATTACCCCTGCCACCTCATCTGCCGGCGGCTGGGCCGGACGAACACCGAGAACCTCTGCAACGTCGAGGAGGTGGTGGGCAAGGAGTTCCTCTACGTCGGCCTGCCGCTCAAGATCCGGGGCGGGTCGGGCTCCCCCTGCCGGGTCATCGCCGTCCTGAACGCCTGATCGCCGCCGGGCCGGCGGAGAGGGGGCCGGGATGAAGGCGCTGGTCAAGACGGCCAAGGGGCCCGGGCGCATGGAGCTGCGGGAGATCCCCGAGCCCCGGACCGGTCCCGGCCAGGTGAAGGTGCGCGTCTCCCTTACGGGCATCTGCGGCACCGACGTCCACATCGCCTCGGGCGAGTTTTTCCACTACTTCCCCCCCCTCGCCCTGGGGCACGAGTTCTCCGGCGTGGTCGCCGAGGTGGGCGAGGGGGTGGAGGGGATCGCGGCGGGCGAGCGGGTGACGGCCGAGCCCACCAAGAGCACCTGCGGCGTGTGCCCCCACTGCCGCTCGGGCGCCTACAACCGCTGCGAGAAGCGCGACATCGCCGGTGTGGTGAGCGACGGCGCCTTCACGGACTTCGTCGTCACCCGGGCCGCCTCCATCCACAAGCTCCCCGAGGGGGTGAGCCTGAAGGCCGCCGCCCTCTCCGAGCCCCTCGCCGTCGCGGTCCACGGGGTGACGGAGCAGTGCAGCCTCTCGGAGGGCGACGCCGTCCTCGTCGCCGGGCCGGGCCCCATCGGCCTCGCCTGCGCCCAGGTGGCCATGGCCTTCGGCGCGCGGGTCGTCGTGGCGGGCGTCTCGCGGGACGCCCGCCGCCTCGCCCTGGCCGAGCGCCTGGGCGCCGAGCGGGTGGTGAACGTCGATGAGGAGGACCTCAAGGCGGCCGTCGAGGAGGTGACGGAGGGCTGGGGCGTCCACCTCGCCGTCGAGGCCGCCGGCGCGGCCGCCGCCTCGCGCGCCTGCCTCGAGTGCGTCCGCCGGGGGGGGCAGATCCTCCAGGTCGGGCTGCCGGGGCGCCCGGCGGAGGTGGACCTCGACCTCCTGGCGTGGAAAGAGGCGCGGATCGTCGGTGCATTCGGACAGAAATACTCCGCCTGGCGCACGGCCATCCGCCTCATGGAAGAGGGGCGGGTGGACATGGAGGCCATGGTCTCCGAGGTCCTCCCCCTGAAGGAGTGGGAGCGGGGGTTCGAGATCATGGCGCGGGGCGAGGGTCTCAAGGTTCTCATCGAACCCGAGGGGAATTGACCCCGCCGCCTGAAGAGATGGGACGCGAAGGAGAGGGCGGCATGGCCGCGCTGTTCGGAAGGAAGAAGAAGAAGAGGATGCAGGAGAAGTACGGCGACCGGATTCCGCCGGGACAGACCGTCACCGAGAAGTGGCCCGTCCTGCAGTTCGGGCCGGTCCCCTCCGTGAACCCGGCCAAATGGGATTTCCGCGTCTTCGGGGAGGTGGAGGAGGAGGTGCGCTTCACCTACGAGGAGTTCACCTCGATGCCGGCGGCGGACGTGGAGTGCGACATCCACTGCGTCACCCACTGGAGCCGGATGGACAACGTGTTCCACGGCGTGCTGTTCAACGAGTTCCTCAAGCGCGTCCGGCTCAAGCCCTCGGCGAAGTTCGTGATCGTTCACTGCGAGAAGGGCTACACGACCAACCTGCCGCTCGAGGCGTGCCGCGACGACGACGTTCTTTGGGCCTGGCAGCACGAAGGGAAGGACATCTCGGCCGATCACGGCTGGCCCCTTCGCCTCGTCGTCCCCAAGCGCTATTTCTGGAAGAGTGCGAAGTGGGTCCGGGGCGTGGAGTTTTCGGCGGTGGACAAGCCCGGCTTCTGGGAGAGAGCCGGCTACCACAACGAGGGGCATCCTTTCCGGGAGGAGCGCTACAGCTGATGAGCCTCGATCCGAAGGTCTTCCGCAACGCGGTGGGCCGGTTCGCCACCGGCGTCACCGTCGTCACCGTGCAGGGCGCCTCGGCGCGGCGGGGGATGACGGCGAACGCCTTCTCCTCCCTCTCGCTCGATCCGCCCCTCGTCCTCGTCTGCGTGGACAACCAGGCGAACATCCTGGCGCTTCTGCGGGAGGCGGGGAAATTCGCCGTCAACTTCCTGGCCGAAACCCAGAAGGACGCCTCCGACTGGTTCGCGGGAAAGGGGGGCGACGCGGAGGATCAGTTCGCCGATCTGCCCCACGAGACCGGGGAGAACGGCGCCCCCCTGCTGAAGGGCTCCCTCGGGTTCGTCGAGTGCGAGGTCCATGAGGAGCTGGCCGGGGGGGATCACACCATCTTCGTGGGCCGGGTGACGCGGGTCGAGATCGAGGAGGACGCGCGACTCCCCCTTCTCTTCTACGGAGGGGCCTACCGGAAGATAGACATGGGGGCCGCCTACGACGAGTAGG
>JAZGDQ010000089.1:0-4626 GCA_036477985.1 bacterium | reverse complement strand
GTGTCGAGAACGTCCTCCTTCTCGCAGCTCACCTTCCCGCTCGCCATATCCTCGAGGGCTTTGCTCCCCGGGGGGCACTTGGCCGCCGAGGGGCCGCCGGGCGCAAGAAGGCCGCCGGCCAGCAGGGCGGTGAGGAAAACAGCGGCGAGGACGGTTCGCGTGAAGGGCATTCGGAATCCCCCATTGGCGCAGACCCAGGGAGCAGTCTCGGACAGATGCGGGGAGGACGTCAAGAATCGGAGGGAGCGCCCCCATCCGCCGAATCCTCCCCGGCGGGGCCCCCCTCCCCGGCGGGGCTCTCCTCTTCGGCGGGGCGGATGATCACGCCCGAGGGCGTCTCCCCCAGAATCCGCCGGCCCGCCTGGGCGGCCACCTCGAGGAAGGCGCTCTCGGCGGCGAGGCGATCGCCCGCCTCGAGCTTGCCCCGCGCCCGAAGGAGCTGGGAGACGAGGTCGGCCCACCCCGCGCTCTCCTCGGCCGCGGGCGCGGCCTCTGAGGCCGCCTGAAGGCGGTCCATGGCCTCCCCGGCCTTCCCGGCCTCGAGCAGGAGGGCGGCCGCCATGACCGAGGGAAGCGGATCGCGCGGGCGCGCCTTTCCGGCCGAGACCATGGCGGCGGCCGCCTGGCGGCTCCCTCCGTTCTGGCCCTGGGAGCGGTGATGGGCCACGAGGCGGTGCAGGAACTCCGCCCCGCCCAGCTCGCGGTAGCCCGCCTCCCACATCCGGGCCGCCTTCCTCCCCCGCCCGTCGGCGGCGTAGGCGTCTCCCAGGAGGAGGCGGGCGTCGGCCGCGGCCGGGGCGCGCTTGATGGCTTCCTCAAGGAGAGCGGCCGCCCCCTTGCCGTCCGAGGCCGAGAGACGGCGCCCGGCCGCGGCCAGGAGGATTCGCCCCGCCGCCCGCTCGTCGGACGCCTTCTCGGCGGCCGTCCCTCCCAGGCGGGCGATCTTGGCGGCCGCCTGATGGGCCTCCTCCCAGCGCCCCGCCCCGACGAGGAGGTCGCGAAGGCGGCGAAGGACGACGGGATGGTCGCGCCCCTCCCCGGCGGCGTGGGCGAGGATGTTCTCGGCCCCACGGGTGCGGCCGGAGGCTTCGAGGTGGGAGGCGAGGCGGACGGCGAGGTCGGGCGAGTCGGGCGAGAGGGCGCGGGCGCGCTCGTGCCAGCGGATGGCTTCTTCGAAGTCGCCCGCCTCGGCGGCCAGATCCCCGGCCAAAAGGAGGGCGGCGGCGAACTCCGGGCCCTGGCGGAGGGCGCGGCGGGCCTGGCGGCGGGCGCGGCGAAGGTTCCCCTCCCCGCGGAGCCGCTGCGCCTCGGACAGGTGCGCGCGGGCGCGCTCCCTGCCCCGCTCGGCCCAGCGCCGGCGCCCACGGGATAGGGCCTTGAGGACGCCGTCCACCCAGCCGAAAACGGCGGCGGCGGCGGCCCCCGCCAGCGCGGCGGCCAGCATGAAGCCCGCCACCGGCAGGCGCACCTCCCAATCCTCCGAGAGGCGCAGGGCGATCTCGCCCCGGTTGTAGTGGAGCAAATAGACGGCGGCGGCGAGGGGGGCTGCGAGGGCAATCAGGAGGCGCAACCTCATCTCGCCACCGCCTCAGGGGGGCTCAGGTCCGATCCCGCAGTTCGAGCTCGTTTTGCGCCGCAACGGTGTAGCGGGCATACGGGATGGCTTCGAGCCGGGTAAAGGGAATCGGCTCATCCGTCTCTTCGCAGATGCCGTAGGTTCCGTCCTGAAAGCGCTTGAAGGCGGCCTCCACCTCCCGGAAGCGCTCCCGCTCCCGCTCGCCCAGCTCCATGATGACCTGGCGCGAGTAGGAGTCGGCCGCCATGTCGGCGATGTCCTGGATTCCGTCGTCGCCGACCTCTTGACTCTGGACCTTGCTCGTCTCCACATCCCCCAGGATCTCGCGGCGAGCCTCCACGAGACGATCCTTCAGAATGTTGATTTCCTTCTTATTCAAATGTTTCACGGCAGATCCTCATACAAGTTCAGAAGTTTGGGCTGGTTTGGGCGATATGCGCGGCCCCATTAGGCGGGCGTGCGACCAAAGCTCCTCCAAACGGTAGTAGCGGCGGGTTTGCTCCTGGAAGATGTGGACAGCCACATCCCCGCAATCGATGAGCACCCAGGTTCCCTCGTTCAACCCCTCTATAAACAGCGGCCGCTCCCCGATTTCCTTAAGTTTTTCATCAACCGCCTCCGCGATCGCCTTCACCTGCCGGATGCTCGTCCCGTGACAGATGAGGAAGGCGTCCACCTCCGAGGAGAGCCCCCGCATGTCGAGAAGGACGATCTCCTCGGCCTTCTTCGATTCCACCACGTCCTGAATCACCGAAAGCTGCTCCATCAGTTTCTCGATCAAGCGCCCTCCCCTAGCTCTTCCTTGCCCCCGGCTCCCCCGGCGGGCGGTGAATATCCGTACAATCCGCGGCGGATTATAAAACCTTCCACCGAAGGTGGCAATAAATAACGAAGCGAACCGCCCTGCCCGGCCCGGCGGCGGACATCGGTCCCCGAAATGTCGAAGGTGGAAATAGAAGTGAAATGGATTTCCCTGTTAGAATCAACCACTTGTACGGAGGATTCGCCAGTTTCCTTTAAGGAAAAGGAGGGCGCCAGCCGCCCCATCTCCCGGGCGAGGGCGGCGAGGACCTCCTCCCGGCTCTGCTCCTCCCTCAAGGTGACGGCGAAGTTCGTCATCCCCAGGAGGGCGAGGGGCTCGCGCCAGGTGTGCAGCTCGCGGAAGGCGTCGGCCCCGATGATGAAGAAGGTCTCCTGCCCCCGGCAGGACCCTTCGGCCAGGGCCGCCATGGTCTCCACCGTGTAGGAGACCCCCCCGCGCTCCACCTCGATCGGGTCGCACACGAAGGCGGGATTGTCCCCGGTGGCGAGGCGGACCATCTCGAGGCGGTCGGCCGCCGGGGCGATCCCCCCGTTCGGCTTGTGGGCCGGCTCGGCCAGGGGGATGAAGCGCACCTCGTCCAGGCCCAGCGCTTCGCGCACCTCCTCGGCCGAGCGAAGGTGCCCGTAGTGGATCGGGTTGAACGTCCCCCCCAAGATTCCGGCGCGCAAAGAGCCCCCGCTGCGGCTGGCCGCCGCCTCAATCGTTGAGAACGAGATTGCTCCGGTGGATGATCTCGTCGTAGTCCTTCCTGCCCAGGATGGAGGCGATCTCGCGGGTGTGCTTGCCGGCGATGCGGGCCGCGTCCTCGGCGCTGTAGCTCGCCAGGCCGCGCCCGAGGGAGACGTCCCCCGGCCCGCGCAGCTCCACCAGATCGCCGTAGTGGAAATCGCCTCCCACGGCGACCACCCCGCTGGGAAGGAGGCTCTTGCCCCGCTTGAGGAGGGCCGCCGCCGCCCCCTTGTCCACCCGGATCCAGCCCTTGGGCGTGGCCGTCGTGCCGATCCAGCTCTTGCGCCCCTTGAGACGGGCGCCGTTGGGAACGAAGAAGGTCCCCTCCTCCTCGCCCGCCAGAACGCGCAGCAGGATGCCGGGCTCGCGCCCGCGCACGATCAGGGTGGCGATCCCCACCCGGTTGAGGACGCGCACGGCCTCCATCTTGGTCACCATCCCCCCGCGCGCATAGGGGTTGGCGCTCTCCCCCGCCCCGCGGACGACCTTGCCCGGCAGCCCCTCGACCCGGTGCAGGAGGCGGGCGCCCTCCACCTTCCGCGGGTCGGCGTCGTAGAGGCCCTCCACGTCCGAGAGAATCACCACCAGTTCGGCCTGGATCATCAGGGCCACCTGGGCCGCGAGGGTGTCGTTGTCCCCGAAGCGGATCTCCTCGACCGAGACCGAGTCGTTCTCGTTCACGATGGGGAGCACCTTTCGGGACAGGAGGGCCTCGAAGGTGTTGCGCGCGTTGAGGAAGCGGGTGCGCACGTCGAGGTCGGCGTGGGTGAGGAGAATCTGCGCGATCTCGACGCCCCGGCGCTTGAAGGCGCGCCCGTAGGCGTCCATGAGGATGGGCTGCCCCACCGCGGCGGCGGCTTGGCGCTCGGACATCCCCCGGGGAACGTTCTTCCAGTCCAGGCGCTTGCTCCCGGCCGCGATCGACCCTGAGGAGACCAGGATCACCTCCCGGCCCTGCGCGCGCAGCTCCACCAGCTGGGCGGCGATCCGCCCCAGCACCCGGCGGTTCACCCCCCGCTCGTCGGGCGCGGTGAGGACGGAGCTGCCCACCTTCACCACCACCCGGCGGGCTCGGAGCGCGGGCTCCCGCCTGCGCGCGGGAGAGCGGCTCAAGAGGCGCCTCCCTTCGGGGCGGCGGTCTCCTCCGGGCGGGCCGCCTCCCCCGGGCGGGGCGCCTCCCGGCCGCGCACCTCCTCCAGCCGCCGCGCGATGAGGGAGAGCGCCTCCTTGAGGCCCTCCCCCGAGACGGCCGAGATGGGCGCCACCTCCAGACCGCGCGCCGCCAGCCCCTCGCGGATGGCGGGGAGGTTGTCGCGCGCCTCGGTGAGGTCGAGCTTGGTCGGCACGGCCGCCCGCGGCTTGGCCGCCAGCGAAGGCGAGGAGAGGGAAAGCTCGGCCTCGATGGCGTCGAAGTTCAAGAGCGCCTCCTCGGGCGGGGCCGTGGCGTCGATAAGATGGAGGAGGAGGGAGCACCGGTCGAGATGGCGCAGGAAGCGGT
>JAZGDQ010000088.1:0-8222 GCA_036477985.1 bacterium | reverse complement strand
CGTCACCGGCATGGCCATCGGCTTGCCGTGCTTGTCGGCGAAGGCCTTCATCTCGTCAGGGTCTTCGAGCATGTCCTTGCGCATCAGTTGGACGTGGACGTTGCCGTCGGTCATGATGCCGTATGTTTTGCCCTTGTATTTCATGAATGAGCCGAAGTTTCCGACCGTCTCTTGCTTGAAGCCGGCCTCCTCCATGTACGAATCGAGCGGCTCCAGGAGCCCGGCCGACACCAGCGAGGGGATCATGTTCGAGTCGAGGTGGAAGAAGTCGAATGTCTTCGAGCGCTGGACCGCCTCCGTCAGGGCCCGCTGGGGGATCTGAAAGACGCTGATGTCCTGAATCTTCCCGACCCCGATGCCGGCTTTATCGCGAAACTCGCCCTGAAGCCTCCGCATGTTGCGGTAGTACAGGGACCAGATCATCCCGTTCAGCTCGGTGGGCTTCCCTTTCTTCGCCGCCTTGATGATTCCGTCCTCCTCCGGCCCGGCCTCGGCCGGGAGGCCGCGGAGAACCCATGGCCCGGCGGCGGCGGTCGCCAGCCCGCCCTTGATGAAACTGCGCCTGCTCACCCTGCGGTTGCTCATGATGTGCACCTCCTCGGCTCTTGCGGCGGATCCGCAAAGGCATTGAGAGACAATCAGTGCAGAAGAGCCTGCCGACGTAAATCTCCTATTTCTGATATTTATACTGCTAATCATTAGGGATAAAGGGAGGGGTGTCAACCGTGAAACGGGGGGGAGAAGGGAATTCTCCTGTCAAATTCAACCAATTTGATGGAATCCGATTATTGGCGGAAGGGAAAGGGGGAGCCGGCCCCCGACCGCCCGCACATCCGGCGCGGGGGGATGAAGAGGCGAAGCTGGGCGAAAGAGGGCGAAATAAGGGCGAAGGAGGGCCTCACCGCGCCCCGGCGATGCACTCCGGGCCGTCGTTCTTCGGGCTGTTCACCTGGGCGCTCACGGGCCGGAACACCGTCTCACCGGCGGGATAGGGGCGCAGGAGAGGCTGGAGCGCCGCCGGGTCCTGGGCGGCCGGGTCGAGCCAAAGGTCATAATTTTCCCGGGGGAGGATGACGGGCATCCGCGGGTGAAGGGGGCGAAGCCCCTCGTTCGCCTCGCATGTGATGATGGTGCACGTCTCCAGCGTCTCGCCCTCGGCGCCGGTCCAGCTCTCCCACAGGCCGGCGAAGGCGAAGGGCGCCTCCCCGCGCAGCTGGATGTAGTAGGGCTGCTTCCTCCCTCCCTCCTTCACCCACTCGTAGAAGCCGTCCGCCGGGATGAGGCAGCGCCGCCTGCGGAAGGCGGCCCGGAAGGAGGGCTTCTGGGCGGCCGTCTCCCCCCGCGCGTTGATGGTGCGCGCCCCTATCGCCGGGTCCTTCGCCCAGGAGGGAATCAGCCCCCAGCGCAGGAGGGCGAGCTCCGGCTCCCCGGGGCGGAGGGCGCGGACGGCCGGGACGAACTGGGTCGGCGCGATGTTATAGCGGGGGGAGAGGCCGAGGCTCCCCTCCATCCCGAAGAGGGCCGCCAGCGTGTCCGCCGGCTTTATCAGCGTGTAGCGTCCGCACATGGCGCGTTTTCCGGGCTCAGCGCCACTTCACGCCGTTGACGATCCCGCGGGGGCGCTTCCCGGCGAGGACGCGGTGGATGTTGCCGAAGAAGGTCTCGATCTCGCTCACCAGGGTGTCGTCGTCCCCGCCCGCGACGTGGGGGGTGGGGATGACGTTGGGCAGCTTGAGGAGCGGATGATCGGTCGGGAGGGGCTCGGGCTCGAACACGTCGAGTCCGGCGCCGCCGAGGCGCCCTTCCTCGAGCGCCCGCAGGAGGGCTTTCTGATCCACGAGAGGGCCCCGCCCGATGTTCAGGAGAATCGCCCCCTCGGGGAGGGCGGCGATCTCCGCCTCCCCGATCATCCCCCGCGTTTCGGGGCCCAGCAGAACCCCGAGGAAGAGGACATCGGCCGTGCGGAGGACCTCCTCGCGCCCGGCGGCCCGCGCCCCCAGCCGGCGGTTGATCCAGGCGGGAAGGGGGGTCCGGTTCCAGTAGCGCGTCTCCATCCCGAAGGCCTTGGCGCGCAGGGCGAAGGCGCGGCCGATGTCCCCCAGCCCGAGGATGCCCAGGCGCATCCCCCGGAGGGGGCGGACGCCCCGCAGGTGGGTCCAGTTGTAGGCGCTGCCGTCGGGCCGGGTGGGGGAGGGGGGCGCCTCCCCGCCCTCGCGCGCGCGGCGGGAGGCCTCGGGCATGTTGCGGACCAGGCCGAGGAGGAGGGCCATGGCGTGGTCGGCGACCGACTCGGTGATCGGCATGGGGAAGCGAACCACCGGAATCCCGGCCGCCGCCGCCCGCTCGGTCCCCAGGCGCTCGAGGAAGACGCCCCCCGCCTGGATGAGGCGGAGCCGCTTCGCCCGCTTGAGCAGCTGGGGGCTCACCCGCTCGTTCTCGCAGCAGTAGAACTCCGCCTCCCCGATCGCCTCCAGGCGCGCCTCCTCGCTGGGCTCGACGATGAGCTCGATCCGATCCTCGGGCAGGGCGGCCGCGAGCCGCTCCGCGATTCCGGGAGCGAGGGGTTTTCCCCGCAGCGCCCGGAGGGCGGGCATGCGGGTGGCGACGACGCGGACGCGGGACATGAAGCGGCTCCTCTCTAACGGTTAGGCGCCGGCGCCTCACTCGCCTTTTGGAGAAAGTCGAAGTCGCAGCCCTCGGGCGCCTGGAGAACGTGGTCGAGGAAGAGCCGCCCGTAGCCGCGCGCGTAGGCGGGCGGGGGCGGGCGCCATTCTGCGCGGCGGCGCGCCATCTCCTCCTCGGAGGCCAGGAGGTCGAGCCTGCGGTTCGGCGCATCGAGGCGGATCTCGTCCCCGTCGCGAACGAGGCCGATGGGGCCGCCCACGGCCGCCTCGGGAGACGCGTGCAGGACGGTGGTCCCCCCCGCCGTCCCGCTCATCCGGGCGTCCGAGATGCGGACGATGTCGCGCACCCCGGCCTCGAGGAGCTTCTTGGGGATGGGGAGGAAGCCCGACTCGGGGAATCCGGGCGCGCCGACGGGGCCCGCGTTCTGGAGGACGAAGACGCTCTCGGGCGTGGCCCCCAGATCGGGGTCGTCGATGCGGCGAACCATGTCCTCCTGGGAGGAGAAGACGACGGCCCGGCCCGTGTGGGTCAGGAGGCCGGGCGTGGCGGCCGAGACCTTGATGACCGCCCCCTCGGGCGCGAGGTTTCCGCGCAGGATGACGAGGCCGCCCTCGGGCGAGAGGGGGCGCTCGCGGGGGAGGATGACGTCCTGCCACGGCTGGGCGCGCGGCGTCGCGGCGAGGTTTTCGGCCACCGTCCGCCCGGTCGCCGTCAGGGCGCCGCCGTGGAGGAGGGGCTCGAGCTCCTTCATCACGACCGGAATGCCCCCCGCCGCGGCGAGGTCCTCCATCAGGTGCTCCTTCCCGGTGGGGCGGACGGCGGCGAGGAGGGGGGTGTCGCGCGAGAGGCGGTCGAAGAGGTCGAGGGGGAGGGGAACCCCGAGCCGGCCCGCGATGGCCGGCAGGTGGATGACGGCGTTCGTCGAGCCGCCGATGGCCATGAGGACGCGGATGGCGTTCTCGAAGGCCTCGCGGGTGAGGATCTTCTCGGGCGTGAGGCCCTCCTCGATCATGGCGACGATCCGCCGCCCGCTCTCCTCGGCCATGCGCAGTCGGCGCGAGTTCACCGCGGGGACGGCGGCGAGGCCGGGCAGGGTCATCCCGAGGGCCTCGACCATCGAGGCCATGGTGCTCGCCGTCCCCATCACCATGCAGGTCCCCGCCGAGGGGAACAGCTCGCCCTGCACCTCCTCCAGGCGCGCGTCGTCGAAGGCGCCGGCCCGGTATTCGTTCCACAGCCCGCGGCAGTCCGAGCAGGCGCCCAGCCGCTTTCCCTCGAAGCGGCCCGCGATCATGGGCCCGGCCGTGACGACGAGGGCGGGGACCCCGGCGCTCGCCGCCCCCATGAGCTGGGCCGGGAGGGTCTTGTCGCAGCCCCCGAGGAGGACCACCCCGTCCAGGGGCTGGCCCTTGATCATCTCCTCGGTGTCCATCGAGAGGAGGTTGCGGAAGAGCATGGCCGTCGGAGAGAGGTAGATCTCCCCCAGCGAGATGGTGGGGAATTCGAGGGGCAGGCCCCCGGCCTGCCACACCCCGCGCTTGACGGCCTCGGCCACCTCGCGCAGGTGGCGGTGGCAGGGGTTGAGCTCGCTCCAGGTCTGGGCGATGCCCACGATGGGCCGCTCGAGGTCGGTCTCGGTGAGGCCGAAGCCGCGCGCGTAGGCGCCCCGGATGAACGCGCTGAAGGCCGGATCGCCGTAGTCCGTCAGCCCCTTGCGATACCCCTTCATTCCTCCCCGCCTCCTTTCTTGCGTGTGCGGCCCCTCCCCTCCCGCCGGGGAGTGATTTTCTCCCCGATTCTCCCGCGCCGAGGGCGGTTCGCCCTCTTTACCTTGCCGGCGGGAAGAGGGTAGATTGGCGGGCGCCGTGAGCGAGGATAGCACAAGGGAGGGCGCCGGCCTTCGGGCGCGGCGTCCGCCCTCCGATTTGATGACGCCGCCGGATGGAAGGGGAGCGATGCGCACCAGGGAAGCGAGGGAGGCCTGGACCCCCGGGACGGGGAGCCGGAGGTGGATGCGGCGGCTCGCCGCCGCGGCGATCCTGATTCCGGTTCTCGCCGGGGCGGGATGCTCTTCCTCGAAGGTCTTCGATTCCCTTCAGAAGGGGAGGGTGCGGATCATGTCCTCCCCCCCCGGCGCCGCGATTGAGTTCGACGGCACCCCGCGGGGGGCGACCCAGGCGAAAGGGCCCCTCCTCATCCGCAGCGTGGTGTACGGATGGCACACGATCCGGGCGACCTTTCCCGGCCGGGTGCCGCACGTGGAGGACGTCGAGCTCCGGGCGGAGGATATCCTCGTCCGCATCCCCCTGGACGACACCAAATTCGGGCGCCTCGTCGTCATCACGAATCCCCCGGGGGCGGAGGTCTTCATCGACAGCCGCTACTACGGAGTGACCAAGGAGCGCCTCGTCCTGGACGACCTTCCCTTCGGTTCGCACTCCCTTTGGGTGCGCCTGAAGGGCTACCGCGACGAGCGCCGGCGAATCGTCATCGAGCGGCAGCAGGAGCGCGCCTACCGGATCCATCTGGAAAAGAAATAGGCGTCCGCTTCAGGGGCGAAGCCGCCACCCGGGCAGGGGGGCCCCCTCCATCGCCACCCGCGCCTCGAGCTGGGTGGCGCACCCGGGACACACCCAGCGCCGAAGGTGGAACCTGCGCCTCCCGTAAAGCTCTGCGTACATCTCGCCCCGGACGGGCCCGGCCTCCTCGAGAGGAGAGGTGAGGACCCGCGCCCCCGAGAGGGGATCCTCCGCCCCGCCCAGAGTCTCGCCGCACCTTCCGCAGAAGACGCGCTCCCCCTCGAGGCAAAGATCCTCGCTCAGCCGCCGCACGCCCTCGGGCGGGGAGGAGCCCTCCCCCGGCCCGCCGATCTCGCGCGGCGCCTCCCCGCCGAGGCGCTCGCGGCGGATGGCCGCCCGGCGCTGCGCCGTCCCCTCCGGGTCCGCCCCGCCCGAGGGCGTGCGCGCGAGGCCGTAGATCCGCTCGGCCGCCTCGGCCGAGACCGCCCCGCTCTCCACGTCCCGCCGCACGGCCTCGGGGTCGCGGTCGATCGGGTCCCCGTAGCCGGCCGCGCCCTGCCAGTTGTGGTACCAGACCTCGTTTCGCCCGAAGGCGCGGCGGGGGTGCTTCACCGGCAGCGCCTCCCGGCGCCCCGCGATCTCCTCGAGCCGGGCGGGCGGCGCCTCGCCCCGGTCGAGCCCGTCGTGGATTCCGCTCTCCGAGATTCCGATGAGGCGGATGGCGGCGCCCGGCAGTCCGCCCGAGAGGCCGATGGCGTTGGGCATCTCCCCCCCCGTTCCGGCGAAGCTCCCCTCGAGCCAGCCGGCGGGGGCGCGCCAGGCGATGTAGGCCAGCTCGGCCGAGAGCCCCCCCCGGAACTTCCCGGGCCCGCCCGAGTCGGTCAGGTGGCGGCGGAAGAGGTAGAGAAGGGGAAAGTCCGCCTCGACCTCCTCCACGTTCGCCACGTTGGGCGTGGTGTTGAAGACGATGCCCCCCGTGTCCACCCCGTCGGCGTAGGTGCGCGCTCCGCCGCCGCCGGCGAAATGGCTCATCTCGGTGTAGACGAAGGGGTGGCCGTGCTGGGAGGTTCCCGCGACGATGGGCCCCATCGAGGAGCCCGTCCACATGCTCATCGCCTCCCGGCGGTGGCCCTCGCTGGCGAGGAGCATCCGCCCGACGGCGCCGAAGACGGTGTCGATGGTCACGATGACGGCCGAGATCGTGGCCATCGAGCAGGGGGCGGGGTAGGCGCAGTTGTTGACCGTCCCCTCCTCGGAGACGATCTCGATGGCGTTGTGGATCCCCCGGTTCCAGGGCAGGTCGTAGGCGAGCTGGATGTAGGTTCCGCACAGGACGCCGGCGAGGAGCCCCGAGTAGGTGCTGTTGATGAGCCCCCGCGCGTTGGGGCTCGTCCCGGTGAAGTCGAAGCGGAGGCGGTCGGCCTCCTTCGTGAGGGTCAGCTCGATTCGGTAGATCTCGGGCGTGTGGCCGTCGTGGTCGATGAACTGGACCTCGCGCCACTCCCCGTCGGGCAGCTCGCGCAGCCGCTCCCGGAAGCGCCCCTCGACGTAGTCGATGCTCCCCGTCATCACCTCCTCGAGCGCCTCCCGCCCGTAGCGCCGCGCGAGGGAGAGGAGGGCGCGCTCGCCCACCTTGATGGCCGCGAGCTGGGCCTTGATGTCGAGCCCCACGAGGGGATCGCGCACCTGGTTCATCACCCACCGGAAGATGTCCTCGCGCAGCGCGCCCCCCTCGACCAGCTTGACGGGGGGGATGCGCAGCCCCTCCTGGTGGGTGTCCACGGCGTGGATGGCGAAGCCGCCCGCCTCCATCCCCCCCACGTCGAGCTGGTGGCCGCTCACCCCGAGCCAGGCGGCCAGCTCCCCCTCGATGAAGACCGGGGCGACGACGGCCACGTCGGCGTGGTGGATGGCCCCGTGGTAGGGATCGTTGCAGATGAAGACGTCGCCGGGCCCTATCCCGGGGTTTTCCGCGCAGGTTCGCTGGACGCTGGCCGTGATGAGGGGGAGGACGTTCGACTGGGTGGCGATGTAGGGGCCGATGGCCACCAGGCTCGTGTCGGGGAGCATGACGGCCGTCGCCCCGTCGTTGCCCGTCACCACGGTCTGGCTCCCCGAGCAGCGCAGGTAGTGGATGCCCATCTCCTCGGCGATCTGGAGGATGCGGTGCCAGATGACCTCGAACCGGACGGGGTTCACGGCGCCGCCTCCCTCTTATCCTCCCCCTGACCCCCCGCGGGGAGGCGGATGTGGGTGTGTCCCGCCCCGTCCACCAGCGCCCGGGCGCCGGGCGGGAGGGCGATGGTGGTTCCCGGATGCTCGATGACGGCCGGGCCCTCGATCTCACTCCCCTCGCCGAGGGCGGGCCCCTCGAAGATGGGGGTCTCGGCCCATCCGCCGGCCTCCCCCCAGTGCACCCGCCGCCGCTCCCGCGGGGCGGCCTTGCGACGGGCGGAGGGCGGCTCCGCCGCCCGGGGGGGAAGGGAGGGGCCCAGCGCGTGGATCCACAGGCGGGTGATCTCCACCCCGGCCTCGGTGTAGGCCGAGCCCTCCCCGTAGCGGGCGACGTACTCGCGGGCGAAGACGGCGGCCATCTCCTCCAGGGCCGCGCCGTCGACCGCCCCCCCCGGGAAGGGGAGGGGAATGCTGTGAATCTGGCGCCGCCACCGCATGGCGCACCACCGCTCGAAGCGCCGCTCCCCCGCAGGAACCCCGGCCTCCTCGAGGAGGCGGTCCCCCTCGGCCTCGAGGGCGGCGAAGGGCTCGGCCGCCTCCTTCGCGTCCCCGGGAAGAAGGACCGAGAGGGAGCGCTCCAGCGTGTAGCGCACCCCGCCCGCCGCCGCGCCGAAGGCGCTCAGCACGGTGGCGTGGTAGGGGACCACGACTTCGGCGATCCCCGCCTCGGCGGCGTAGGCGCAGGCGTGGGCCGGCCCCGCGCCCCCGTAGGCGAGGATGGCGAACTCGGCCGGGTCCCGCCCCCGCTCGATCGTCACCTTCCGGATGAGGTCGGCCATCTGGGCGTCGATGATTTGGCGCACCCCGGCCGCCGCCCGGACGGCGTCCCCCTCGAAGAGGCGG
>JAZGDQ010000087.1:0-3593 GCA_036477985.1 bacterium | reverse complement strand
CGCTGATGGTGTAGAGAACCTCCTTCATCAGGATGAGGCCCTGGCCCGAGGTGAAGTTCGACACCCGGCCCCCGGCCACGGCGAACCCCTCGCAGGTGCTCGCGCTCGAGTGCTCGCTCTCGAGCTCGAGGAAGAAGAGCTTATCTCCCCAAAGGTTCTCCTTCCCGTTGGCCACCTCGGCCTGGTACCCCTGTCCCATGGTCGTGGAGCTGGTGATGGGATAGGCGCAGGCCCCCTGGGTGATGTGGGTCTCCACCCAGGCCACGGCGCCGGCGCCGTCGGAGGTCGTCGGGATGCCGGGATGGGGAAATTCGCTGCCGTTGGTCTCGCTCATTTCGTCTGATTTCCTCCAGACTCTGATGGGCCCCGAAAGGATTCCTCGCGGACCGGAAGCGGATGAGCGGAAAGAACGGGCCGAAGCCCGCAGATTCCGCAAGGGAGGGACCCATCCCGATCCGGCGGCGGCTCCGAATCAGGCCCAGTTTATAATCTAGACTCAAACTCCGGGCGAAGCCACCTATTTATGAAACACCCGGCGGCCCAAAATCTTCGGGATATTATCATGTTTTTTGCGGACCCTTCCAAAGGCGGAGGACGTAAAAACCCATTGAATTGTATACAGTATGCAGGCCTTAAGGCCCCAAACCCCCGCCCCAAAAGCAAATGGGGGTTGCCTGCGCGGGGGGCGGAAAAAATAAATTTCGAACCGCGCCGCCGGCCGGGCGCGAAAGGCGCGAGGGGGGAGTGAAATAGAGCGTAGAGAGCGAATGCGGGCGAAGCGCGAATCCCCCTCCGGCGGGGGGGATGGGATGAATAAAATCCGCCCATCCCCCGTTTTCCAAACGAATCCCAAAATCGGGCGACTTCAAGCCCGGTCGGCCATGTTCAATGCGGGGGATTCTCCGGCTCCCCGCCCCCGGAAAGGGAGATTCCGATGGCGACGGCGACGACGAAGGGGACGCCCCGGAGACGCCCTCCGCGCCGCAGACGCCCTCCGCGCCGCAGACGTCCTCCGCGAGGCAGACGTCCTCCGCGACGCGGCGCCGGCAAGAGGGGAGCGGGCCGGATTCTCCTCCGCGCGGCGGGCGCCCTCGCCGGCCTTCTCCTCCTCGCCTCCCCCGCGCGGGCCGACATGGCCTCCGCCTTCGCCTACTACGAGGCCGGCCGCTACGCCCCCGCCTTCCAAGAATTCCTTCGCCTCGGCAAGCTGGGCCTCCCCCTCGCCCAGAACATGCTCGGCTACATGTACGACAAGCGCCAGGGGGTGAAGAAATCCTACCCCGAGGCGGTGAAGTGGTACCGCCGCTCGGCCGAGGCGGGCTTCGCCGCCGCCCAGTACAACATGGGCCTCAAATACCGCAACGGCTTCGGCGTCGTCCCCAACGACGAGAAGGCGCTCATGTGGTTCCTCCGCGCCGCCCGCCAGGGAGACCCCGACGCCATGAACAAGGTGGGCTGGTCCCACCTCAAGGGCTGGGGCGTGAAGAAGAACGACGCCGAGGCGGCCAAGTGGTTCATCCGGGCCGCCGAGAAGGGCCAGCCCGACGGCCAGAGCTACGCCGGGGACATGCACTACGCCGGCCGCGGGGCGCCGAAGAGCTACAAGGAGGCCCTCAAGTGGTTCCGCCGCTCCGCCGCCGCGGGCAACGCCAACGGCCAGAACAATTTGGGGAAGATGCACTACTACGGCCACGGGGTGAAGAAGGACCTCCGCGAGGCGCGCAAGTGGTTCCGCAAATCCGCCCTCCAGGGAAACCCCGGCGCCCAGTACAGCCTCGCCTGGATGTACGAGAAGGGCGAGGGGGTGAAGGCGAGCCGCAGGACGGCGCGCGACTGGTACCGCATCGCCGTCATCGAGGGAAACGCCTGGGCCAAGAGAAGGCTCAAGGTCCTGGGACGGTAAGGCCCGCCGCCGGGCGGCGCCCCCCACTGCCGGGCGTTGGGCCGTCTCTTCATTCCCCCCCGTCCCATCTCCCCTCCTCTCCCCGCGTTCGTCATCCCCCCCGCGCATCGTTTAGGATGAGGCACAGGGCTTCTTTCGGGGAGGAGGGGGAATGCGCCGGCTCGCCGCTCTGCTCGCTCTCGCCCTTCTCCTCGCCGCCTGCGGCGGGGGCGGTTTCCAGGCCTGGAAGAAGCCCGCCGCCCATCCGAAGTGGGCCTCCCTCGCCCAAAAGCTCGGCGTCTACCAGCGGATCGTCTGCCCCGCCTGCAAGGCCGGCGACTGGAAGCTCGGCATCATCCGGAGCAAGAAGATCAACGCCCTGAACGCGGGCCGGGGAATCTTCTACGTCACCGAGGGCCTTCTCGCCCAGCCGATGGAGCTTCAGGAGGCCGTCATCGCCCACGAGGCGGCCCACGAGGTGGCGGGCCACGTCGAGAGCCAGGAGCTCGCCTCCCTGGCGACGACGGCCGCCTTCACCGTCCTGGGCGCCTTCATCCCCGGGGCGGGCTACATCAACTACCTCGCCAACCCCCTGGTGACGCGCGCCTTCAGCCGGGCCCAGGAGATGGAGGCCGACCGAATCTCGGTCTGGCTCTGGCGGCGCGCCCACGGGAACCTCCAGGGGGCGGGCGCCCTCAAGCGCTTCCTCCTGCGCCCCCGGAAGAAGACGCCCGGCGGGGGCGGCTTCCTCGACACCCACCCCCACCCCCGCGAGCGCGCCGCCCAGCTCGAGCGCATCCTGGCCGGCCGGCTCGCGCCCGAGGCGCCGCCCGCCTACACCCCTCCCCAAAAGGAGGAGGAGGAGGTCGAGGTCGAACCCTAGGCGTGCGCTCCCGCAAGCGGCGCCCCGCCGGGAATGGGCGGCGGGGGAGGAGTAGGAGGCGAGAAAAGGGAGGGGGGGGGAAAACGCCCGAAGGGCTTGGACACTCTTGATGGAATCAGCCCCTGGAGGAGATCGGCCCCTGGAGGGGATCGGCCCCTGGAGGGAATCGGCCCGCCCCCCCCTACACGGCGTCCGGCTTGGGGAGGACCCGCTTGAGGAGGAGGGGGAGGAGGGCGGCGGCGGCGAAGACGGCGAGTGCGATCCACACCCGGTTCGAGAAGCGGCCCCGGAGCAGCTCCCCCACGGCGTCGCCGAGGTAGGTGTAGGCGAAGGCGCCGGGAAGGATCCCCAAGGCGGTGGCGAGAACGTAGTCCCGCAGCCGGATGGGGGAGAGGCCGCCCGCGAGATTGAGCCCGTTGAAGGGGACCAGGGGGATGAGCCGCAGGTAGAAGATGACCCGGAAGCCGTTCTCGGCGGCCTTTGCGTCGAAGGCCTTGAGCCGCCCGCTCAGGAAGCGCTCGACCATATCCCGCCCCCCGTAGCGCGCCACGAGAAAGGCGCCGGTCGCGCCCAGGGTGGCGCCCGTCACGTTCAAGGGCATCCCCAGCAGGGGGCCGAAGAGAAGGCCGCCCGCGATGGTGAGGACGCTCCCGGGAAGAAGGAGGACCGTCGCGAGGGCGTAGAAGAGGACGAAGATGAGGGGGGCGAGCGGGCCGAAGCCGCGCACGGCGCGCGTCACGTTCTCCGCCGTGAAGCCCGCGAGGGCCCCCGAGAGCCAGAGGATCGCGACGGCCGCCGCGAGGGTCCCGAACACCGCGGCCAGCTTCA
>JAZGDQ010000086.1:0-8009 GCA_036477985.1 bacterium | reverse complement strand
TGCGCCAGCGCGTCGCCTTGGCGCGCGGCCTCATTTTCGATCCGAACATTCTGCTCATGGACGAGCCTTTCGCCTCCCTGGACGAACTGACCCGGACGGAGATGAACCAGGAGCTGCTGCGGATCATCGAGGCGAGCGACAAGACGGTGGTCTTCGTCACCCATCACATCCCGGAGGCGGTCTTCCTCTCCGACCGCATCCTGGTCATGTCCCACCGGCCGGGGCGGATTCTGGAGGACGTGGCCATCGACCTTCCCAGGCCCCGCACCCTCGGGGTGCGCCACACCCAGCAATTCCAGGATTACGCCAAGGCCCTGGAGCGGCATTTCCACCCGGATTGATCGGACCCCGGACGGAGCACGGAAAGAGGCCTCCGGCGAACCGCTATTTTTGGAGTTTTGAGATGATCATCGACACCCACGCGCACCTCTACCCCGAACGCTTCCTGGACCTCATCGAGGCGCAGGGGAACAAGTACCCCGTCAGCATCGCCAAAAACGCGGAGGGCCTTCGCGTCCTCCGTTTCGACGAAAAGGATTTTTTCACCTTCCATCCGGGCTTCATCGACGTGGACGTGCGGCTGGCCGACATGGAGGCGGCCGAGATCGATTTTCAGATCCTCTCCATCGCGCCGCCCATGGTGTTCTGGGCCGATCCGGAGCTGGGGCGCGAGCTCTGCCAGGTCTACAACGACGAGCTCGCGGCCACCGTGCGCCGCCACCCCGGGAAGTTCGCGGCCCTGGCGGCCCTCCCCCTCCAGGACACCCCCTCGGCCATCGCCGCGCTGCGCCGCGCCGTCAAGGAGCTGGGGATGAAGGGCTGCCTCCTGGGGAGCAACATCCGGCTCAAGGATCTGGACGGGGAGCAGTTCGAGGATTTCTTCAAGGAGCTGGGCGAGCTGGGCGTGCCGGCCTACATCCATCCCATCATGCCCGCCGGGCGCGAGCGGATGCGCGAGTACCGGCTGGACGTCCTCGTCGGGTTCCCGGTGGACACCACCCTCTCCGCCGCCCGGCTGGTCTACAGCGGCGTGATGGAGAGGCACCCCGGGCTGCGCATCGTCCTCTCCCATTGCGGCGGGACCCTGCCGTTCCTTTGGGGGCGCCTGAGCCGGGGGTTCGAGTCGTTTCTGGAGGACGAGGTGGACCTGAAATTCAGCGGGAAGCCGGAGGATCATTTCAAGAAATTCTACTTCGACAGCATCACCTACGAGCCCGAAATCCTGGAGTTCGCCGCCAAGTGGGCCGGGCTCGATCACATCGTCTTCGGGACCGACAATCCGTTCTTCGGTTCGAAAAACATGCGCGACTGCGTTAGTATGATCCGCGCCTGCACGGGATTTTCCGAGGCGGAGAAGAACGCGGTCTTCGCCGAAACGCCCGCGCGGCTCTTCGGAATCGACCTGCCCGCCGGGTCCTAGCGCCGGAAGGGGCCTTCGCCGGGTTTTGTCGGGAGGAGGACGCGGCCCCGGCCCCCTCCCCGAGTTTGGAGAGCCTTCGACATGGCCATTCGCCCGCCCGGCAAGGGGACCGAGCTCCTCCAGGGCGCCATCGACATCCACATCCACACCCGGCCCTGCGCCTACCCGCGGCCCTACGACGACGCCGAGACCGCCGCCCTGGCCAAGGAGGCCGGGATGCGCGCCATCGTGGTGAAGGACCACCACTCCCCCACGGCTCTCCGCGCCTACTACGCCAAGAAGATCGTCCCCGGCATCGAGGTTTTCGGGGGCGTGGTCCTGAACTCCTACGAGGGCGGGCTGAACCCCTACATCGTGGAAGCGGAGATCATGTTCGGGGCCAAGATCGTCTGGATGCCCACGGTGACGGCGGAGAATCACATCCGCTATTTCGGGAGCCCCTCCTTCACCGGCATCGAGTCCTCCTCCAAAATTCCGGTGGAGGGCATGACGGTGCTCGACGGGGAGGGGAAGCTGAAGCCCGAGCTGGACCCGATTTTCGAGATGATCCGGGACGCGGGGTTGGTTCTGGCGACGGGCCATCTCACCCTGGAGGAGACGGCGGCCCTGGTGGACCGGGCGCTCGAGGTCGGGGTGGAGAAGATTCTCATCCAGCACGTGAACTTCTACATCCCCGACATGAAGGTGGAGGAGCAGAAGCGCTACGCCGAGCGGGGGGTGATGATCGAGTACGCCTACCTCCCCCTCACGCCGCTCTGGTACAACCATCCGCCCAAGACCCTCGCCGCCTGGATCGGCGAGGTGGGGCCGGAGAACGCCGTCCTCGTGACCGACGTCGGAAACATGTTCAACTCGGCGCCGCCCGAGGGGCTGCGGGTGTTTTTCGAGTCCCTCCTGATGGTGGGCGTCTCGGAGGCGGCCATCCGCACCATGGCGCACGAGAATCCCGCGCGGCTCCTGGACCTCGATTGAGGCCCCCCGCCCGAGGCTGGGCGGCGCGGGGCCGGCGAGTGGCGGGCGATCGAATGAGGGGATGACGCCCGGCGGGCGGATTTCCCCCTTCCGAATTCAGACGGGCGACCGCCGGCTCCGGCGCGCGCCGCGGCGGACCGAATGGGGAGAAGCGAAATGAAGATTACGGGCATCGAGGCGTTCCCGGTTCACCTCCCGATGAGCATTCCCTACATCACCGCGCTCACGCACAAGAAGACCTGCGAGGCGATCATCACGGTGGTCCACACCGACGAGGGGATCGACGGCTTGGGGCAGGCGACGGCCAGCGCCCCCGGGTACTCCCCCTTCGAGCAGACGCTCGACGGGATGCTCCTCGTCATACGGGACCTCATCACCCCGGCCGTGACGGGGCTCGATCCCTTCGAGGCGGGCGTCCTCCACGAACGGATGGAAAAGGTCTCCCGCGGGCACCTCTACGCCCACGCCGCCGTGGACATGGCCTGCTACGACATCATGGGCAAGGCCACCGGGAGGAGCGTCGCGACCCTCCTCGGGGGCGCCCGGCGCGAGACGATTCCCCTCGTGGCGCCCCACCTGGGCTATCTCGAGCCCGAGCGGATCGCCGAGCTGGCGCTGGAGTACCGCGCGCAGGGCTACAAGGCGCTCAACCTGCGCGTGGGGAAGGATCTTCAGGAGGACATCCGGATCCTCACCGCCGTGCGGGACGCGGTGGGCGACACCATGACGCTGGACGTGGACTTCAGCCAGTCGCTCTCCCTCTTTCACCACCGCCCGGACACGGCGATCGCCTACATCCGCCGGCTGGAGGAGTTCGACATTCAGTCGGTCGAGCAGCCCCTCTCCCAGAACGAGCTCGAGGGGATGGCCAAGATCGCCCAGGCGGTGGACATCCCGCTCATCGCGGACGAGGGGGTGTGCACCCCGGCGGACGTCCTGCGCGTCGTGCGGATGGGGGCGGGCGACATCATCAAGATCAAGATCATGAAGGTGGGGGGGTTCTACCCCGCCCAGCAGATCGCCGCCATATGCCAGACGGCGGGGGTGCCGATGACGGTGGGCCACGGAATCGCCGCCACCATCCAGAACGCCGCCGAGGCGCACTTCGCCTTCTCCCTCACCCACCTCAAGCTTCCGGGGGAGATGAACGGGTTCTTCCGGGTGGGCGAGGACGTGGCCGAGGGGCTCCACATCCGCAACGCCGAGCTCCTCATGCCCGAGGGGCCGGGCCTGGGCGTCGAGGTCCGCGAGGGCGCCCTGGCGGCGGGGTAGGGGGGGGCTTCCTCCCCGCGAACTTCCCCGGCTGGTGCAATCCCTGAATGAAAGGCGAGTGCGCCCGCACGGGGGACGGCCCGGAGGGGAGGGGTCCGGAATCTTCCGGGCCGCAGGTGTGGCGCGGCCTCCCCGCCTCCTTCCTATTTTCAGAAAAAGTGTGACCTGGGTCACAAAACCCCCCACTTTTCGTCGCGAAATCTCGTCCGGGGGGCGATCTTGGATGTGGCGGAAGTTTTCCGAAAACCGGGCGAAAGCCAGCCTGAGGAAGAGGAGGAAAACCCGGAAGGGCCGGGCGAACCCCCAAACCCCATAGTCCATTCGCGATAAAGGCAAACCCGCCGCGAGGCGGGGACGCAAAGGCGCAAGTCAGACCGGAGGTGGTCTGACGGTTGGCCTGCCGAACGAATCGGGGAGCCTCGGGCCCCTCGCGCGAACGGGCGAAACGCGCGAGGAGACCGAGATGAGAGTCGAATCCACGACCGACATGGTGATGTCAATCGTCACCCAGAAGGCGGGAGGGGAGTCTGTTCCCGAGCGGAAAATTGTGGAGGAGCCGGTTCCGGATCTCGCTGAGAACATGAAGATTTACCTGGAGCTCGCCGAGGACCTCAAAACCCTTCGGGGCCTCCTCTTCGACGTGTTCGCCTAGCACCCCCCTCTCTTCGGAGGGGGATTTTTTCGCCCCCCGCGCGGAGCGGCACGCCTTTTCCCTCCAGATGTCTTCCCCGAGCGGCGCATCTCCCGGACGGGCCGAAAGCCCCCCCGCACGAGCACAGGTGACGGAAGCCCACCGTCCGGCTTGGATTGGGATTCGCTGAGCCGCGAAGGGTGAATCTGGCGGGAGCGCGTGGGAGTCGAACCCACCGACGAAGTGGTTAGCCCCGTCCACTGGATTTGAAGTCCAGGCGACACACCGGCGCCGATCCGCTCCCACGGCTAGGGTACACCCCATCGGCGGGCGGGGAAAAGTCCGCCCGCCCGTTTGACCCTCCCCCCCCAAATGCGCTCTTTGGGGAGATATCCAACGTCCGGGGGCGGCCGCCCCCCGGCGCACTCGAAACGGCTTTCGGTTCCGCAGGGCGGGGAGGGTTTGAGATGGCGGAGCGCGTGGGAATGGTGGGCCTCGGCTTCATGGGCCAGGCGATGTCCTCGAACCTGCTCAAGGCGGGGTTCGAGATTCAGGGCTTCGACATCGACGGGGGCCGGGTGGAGGAATTCCGCGAGCAAGGCGGGATTCCGGTTTCCTCCCCCGAGGCGGCGGCCCGGGGCGTCTCCTGGCTGCTGACCTCACTCCCCACGAGCGAGGTGGTGCGCGAGGCGGTCCTGGGCCCGGAGGGGATCGCCGAGGGGGCCGTCGAGGGGCTCATCCTCGCCGACACCACCACCGCGCGGCCGGAGGACTCCGCCGCCCTCGCCGCCGAGTGCGCCACCCGGGGAATCCGCTTCCTCGACGCCTCGGTGAGCGGCACCAGCGCCATGGCCTGGGAGAAGGATCTCCTCCTCGTGGCCGGCGGAGACGAAGCCGCCTTCGAGGCCGCCCGCCCCTACTTCGCCGGGTTCACCAAGGCCGCCTACCGCCTCGGGCCCTCCGGCTCGGGCGCGCGCGCGAAGCTCATCATCAACCTCGTCCTGGTCTGCAACCGCCTGGCGCTGGCCGAGGGCCTCGTCCTGGGAATGAAGGCGGAGATGAACCTCGACACCCTCCTCACCGTCCTGAAGGAGGGGGCGGCCGGCTCCAAGGTGATGGATCAGAAGGGGGAGAAGATGATCCGGGCCGACTACACGCCCCAGAGCCGCCTCACCACCTCGATCAAGGACGTCGGCCTCATGCTCGAGCAGGGAAAGCGCCTCGGGACCCCGATGTTCCTCACGAGCGTCTACGAGCAGATCGTCAAGGCGGGGCTCGCGCAGGGGTTCCACGATCTGGACCCCGCCTGCGTCATCGAGGTGCTGCGCGCGATGTCGGGGCTGCCGCAGCGGGTGGAGGGCTGAGCCCCCCGCCCCTCAACTCCCCACCTTCAAGACTATTTTTCCGAACTGCTCGCCCGCCTCGAGGATCTCGTGCCCCTTCCGGCACTCCTCGAGGGGCAGGACCCGGTCCACCACGGGCCGCAGCTTCCCCTCGCCCAGGAAGCGGAGCACTTTTTTGAAGCAGGCGAGGCTGCCCATGGTGCTCCCCAGGAGGGAGAGCTGCTTGGCGAAGAGGAGGGCGAGGTTCGTCTTTCCCCCCACGCCCGTCGTCGCCCCGCAGGTGACGACGCGCCCGTGGTAGGCGGCGCTCTTGACGCTCTCCTCCCAGGTGGCCTCCCCCACGTGCTCGAAGACCACGTGGGCGCCCTCCTTGCCCGTGATCTCCCGCACCCGGCCGCTGATCGACTCCTCCCGGTAGTTGACGACCTCGTCCGCCCCGAGCGCGCGGGCGCGCTCCATCTTCTCCGGCGTGCTCGTGGCGGCGATGACGCGCGCGCCGAGGAGCTTTCCGATCTGGATGGCGGCCGAGCCGACGCCGCTCCCCGCGCCGAGGACGAGCAGGGTCTCGCCCGTGCGGAGCGCCGCCCGCTCGGTGAGCATGCGCCAGGCGGTGATGAAGACGACGGGGACGGCGGCGCCCTCCTCGAAGGAGAGGGCCTCGGGCAGGGGCTGGAGGTTCGGCGCGTCGACGGCGATGCACTCGCAGCAGCCGCCGTTCGACTGCTCCCCGATGAGGGAGAAGGGGCCGACGGGCGGATCCCCGCAAAGGTAGAAGGGAACCCCCCCGTAGCTCTGGACGGGGTAGTCGATCACCCGCTGGCCGGGCTCGAAGCCCGAGACGCCGGGCCCCACCGCCTTGACGACGCCGGTGAAGTCGGTCCCCCCGGTGTGGGGCATGACGGCGCGGATGCCGGGAAGGCCCATCCGCACCCAGAGGTCGAGGTGGTTGAGCCCGACGGCTTTCACCTCGACGAGCACCTGGCCCGGGCCCGCCTCGGGCTCGGGGATGTCCTCCACCTTGAGGACCTCGGGCCCGCCGGTCTCGTGGAAGCGTACGGCCTTCATCTGTCCCCTCCAATATTCGAAAGTGCGGTCGAATGAATGTGCGCTGGAAATTCGCCGGTCACGATCCCCTTACCATTCGGGAAGGCGAGGGGCAACCGGGGAGGTGAGGCGCGGGGCCCGGCCCGCCCGCTCACCTTACGCCCTCCCGCCGCCGGAGGAGCTGAATCCCGAACCGTTCGTCCCGCAGGGGCGGCGCCCCCGACAGGGCCTCGTGACGGTAATTTTTCCGGATCCAGGCGTAGAGCCGCCGCCCGTAGTCGCGCCCGAAGAAGCGGGCGCCGTATTCGGACGTGTCCTTGTGGGCGATGACGGCGAAGTCCGGGGGGGCGGCCCGGAGGGAGGCGAGAATCCGCTCCTCCCCGTAGACGGCCAGCTCGGGCGGCATGAAGTTCGTGTAGGGCGTGGGGTTTCGCCGCCGCGCGAGAAAGTTCAGCATCACGCCCTCGGGGAAGACCGCGAGGGTCGCGCCGGGCGGGGTGCGCCGCGCGATCTCGCCGAGGGCGGCCTGAACGACGGGGCCCCTGCCGTCGGCGTAGATCAGGTTTGCGCCGCCGGCGACGGCGAAGCGCTTTCGGTTGATCGTGAATTTTTCCCGGCCCAGGTGCGCGGTCGCGGCGACCATCAGCATGGCGAGCGCGGCGATCCGGAAGAGGGGGCCATGCCCGCCCTTCCGCTCGATGAAGGCCGGGATCCAACCCAACAGGGAGACGGCGAGGAGCAGCGCCGCCGGCATCGCGAGTGCGAAGCCGTACAGATAGAAGTTCACGTTGAGAAGAATTTTTCCCAGGAGGACGGTGGCGAAGACGAACATGGTCAGCTGCAGGATGCGGCGCGGCTCGATTCGCCCGGTGCGGGCCTGACGGAGGAGGGCCGAGAAACAGATGGCGAGGGAGGCCAGCATGACGATGGGGAGGGGGCGGGCGGCTTCGAACCATCGGACTTCGACCTCGCTGACAACGATCGGCGGAATCAGGCAGGCCAGGGTGATCGCCGTCCGGCGCCTCCCCGGCCTGCGGAGGATCAGGGCCAGAAGGAAGAGGGGGGCGAGGAAGGCGGCCCACCACCCGGTCCATATGAGCATCTGCTCCAGGCTCGCGGCGGGATCGACCCCGCCGAACATCCGGAGGTAGAAGGTCAGCGCGGCGGCGTCTCCGCCCAGGATGAACGGCCAGGCGCCCACGACGCCCTCCACCGCCCGGCCCGCCGGCATGGCGGCCCGCAGCAGGAGGAAAGCGATGAGGACCGGCGCGGCGGCCGAGGCCGCGAAGACGCCCAGCGGGCGGAGGACCCCGCGCCCCTCGGCCCG
>JAZGDQ010000085.1:0-4567 GCA_036477985.1 bacterium | reverse complement strand
GGGAATCCCCGGCGCCGACCTGCACATCATCTACGTCCGGGGGGGCGGGTACGCCATCGAGCTCATCCAGTACGTCGGGGCGCCCGGCGTGAAGATCGACACGGCGACGAACAACGTGGGCAGCGCCCACGTCGCCTACAACGTGAGCGGCCTTCGGGAGATGTACGAGACGCTCCGGGCCAAGGGCGTCCGGTTCATGTCCCCCCCGGTCGATATCCCCGACGGGTCCAACAAGGGGGGGCTCGTCGTCTACCTCGAGGACCCGGACGGGAACACCTTCGAGTTCATCGAGCCGCCTGCGCGGTGAGAAGCGGGGCCGCCCGGCCCCCTACACCTCGACGGTCTCCCCCGGCTTGAGGACGATCACCTCGGCGTCGAGGCCGCGCTTCTTCACCTCCTCGATGAACTGCTCGGGCGTGCCCGTGAGGTGGGGCAGGCTCGAGTGGTGGATGGGCACCACCCGCCGGGCGCCGAGGAACTCGACGGCCAGGGCCGCCTGGCGCGGGCCCATGGTGGCGCGGTCGCCGATGGGCAGGAGGCAAAGGTCGGGGCTGTAGAGATCGGCGATGAGGCGCATGTCGCTGAAGACCGCCGTGTCCCCGGCGTGGTAGACGCGCTTTCCGTCCTCGAAGGTGAGCACGGCGCCGCACGGCTCCCCCGCGTAGCGCATGTTCGGCCCGTAGCCCCCGCCGTGAATGGCGTGGGTGAGGGTGACTTGCACCCCCCCGTAGTCCACCGTTCCGTCCTTGCCCATCGGCTGCGCGAAATCCCCCAAGTCGCCCTCCTGGGCCAGGACGCGGATCAGATCCATCTGGCCGGCGACGGGGCAGGGGTTGGCCCGGAAGGCGGGAAAGACGTCCCCCACGTGGTCGCCGTGGCCGTGGGTGACGACGATGAGGTCGGCCTTGGCCGGGGTCTTGTGCTCGTCCGGGCAGACGGGGTTCTTCTCGAGCCAGGGGTCGATGTAGATGGTCTGGCCCCCGCCGGTGTGGATGAGGAAGGTGGATTGGCCCAGGAAGGTCAGGGTGGCGCCCATGGTGCACCTCGTTTGGGGGGAAAGGGAAAGATCCCCGCGAAGCTAGCGAACCGGCTGAAGGGTTGTCAACGGAGGCGCCCGCTCCGGCCGCCCGCCGCGCCCGAAAGAGGGAGGGGCCGAGGCGGCCTGTTTGACCGGACGGGGGCGCGGGGGTAGTAGGGATACCAGGGGCCCCTGAGGAGCGCCGCCCGGGCCGGCGCGGGTTTTCTCGGCGAGGGAAGGGGGAAAATGTCGGGTCGCCGCCAACTCTGGTTCGCCCTGGCCGCGGTGATCGTCCTCGTGGCCGGCGGGCTCGGTGCGCGCCGCCTCATCCGGAGCCGGCCCAAGGCCAAGACCGTTTCGCGGCCCGTGATCGGCCGCCTGGTCCGCACGCTTGAGGTCAAGAAGGAAGAGAAGACCTTCTGGATCACCGGGTACGGCTCCGTCCGCCCCAAGACCGAGATCACGTTGGCGCCGGAGGTCTCGGGGCGGGTGGTGCGGCGCTCGCCCGGCTTCCGCGGCGGCGGCTTCATCCGCAAGGGGGACCTGCTCTTCGAGATCGACCCGGCGAGCTACCAGCTCGCCCTCGATCAGCGCAAGGCCCAGATCGCCCAGATCGAGGCCGACATCGGCCTCCTGCGCCAGGAGGAGAAGAACCACAAGAGCGACCTCACCATCTCCCGGCGCCAGCTCAAGATCGCGCGCGCCGAGCTGGAGCGGAACCGGCGGCTCCGGCGCCAGGGGGTGATATCCCTGGGCCAGCTCGACGCCTCCCAGCAGGCTCTCCTCTCCCAGGAGCGCACCCTCCAGAGCGTCCAGAACGCCCTCGCCCTCGTCCCCTCGCTGGTGGCGCAAAAGAAGGCCGCCCTCGCCGTCACCCGCGCCCAGCTCGGGGAGGCGAAGCTGAACCTGGGGCGCACCAAGGTCTACGCCCCCTTCGACGGCCGGGTGCGCGAGGCGAAGGTGGAGGTGGGCGGCTACGCCCGCTCGGGCGAGGCGATGGGCGTCATCCACGACACGGCCTCCCTGGAGGTTCCCGTCTCCATCCCCATGGAGGAGGCCCGCTGGGCCTTCCGCCGCGTGCAGGGCGTCACCCACTTCCCCCGCAGCCAGGAGGAGGTCCAGAAGTTCTTTCCCGCCGCCGATGTTCTCTGGACGCGGTTCGGCGAAACCTTCCGCTGGGAGGGGCGGGTGACGCTGGTCGAGGCCGGCCTGGACGAGGCGACGCGCGCCCTCACCCTGGTGGTGGAGGTGGCCGATCCCCTCCGGAACTGGGCGCCGGGCAAGCATCCCCCCCTCCTCGTGGGAATGTTCGTGCGGGTGCGCATCAAGGGGGTCACCGTCCCCGGCGTCTTCGTCATCCCGCGCGCGGCCCTCCACTCGGGCGACCGGGTGTTCATTCTCAAGAGCGGCCGCCTCGACATCCGCAAGGTCCAGGTGATCCGCAAGGAACAGGGCGAGGCCGTCGTCCGGAACGGCCTGAGCGAGGGGGAGCGGCTCATCCTCTCGTCCATCCCCGCGCCGGTCAAAGGGATGCGCTTGCGGATCTCCCCCGGCGGCGGAAACGGCGCCCGCCTGGCGAAGGACGAGGGCCGTTGAAGCGCATCATCGCCCTTGCGGCGGCCAACCCGGTGTTCGCCAACCTCCTGATGGTGATCCTCATCATCGTCGGCGTCGTCGCCCTCATGCGCATCAAGAGGGAGCTGATCCCCCAGTTCTCCCTCGACCGCATCCAGGTCCAGGTCGTCTGGGAGGGAAGGAGCCCCGAGGAGGTCGAGGAGGGGGTGTGCATCAAGATCGAGGAGGCGCTGGCGAGCGTCGAGGGGGTCAAGACGCTCACCTCGACCGCCCGGGAGCACAACTGCCGGGTGACCGCCGAGCTGGAGTCCTGGGTGAAGGATTCCCAGCAGGCGCTGGACGACATCCGGGACGCCGTGGACAAGGTGGACACCTTCCCCGACGACATCGAGCGGCCCGTCATCACCGAGCTCAAGCGGATCGACCAGGTGATAGACATCGCCGTTTACGGCGACGTCTCCGAGCTGGCCCTCAAGCGGGTGGCGGAGGAGGTCAAGGACGATCTGGTCGAGATGCGGGGCATCTCGCAGGTGGCGATCAGCGGGCTGCGCGACTGGGAGATCTCCCTCGAGATCTCCGATGTCACCCTCCGGCGGCACGGGCTCACCTTCGGCGGCCTGGCCGAGACGATCCGAAAGAACGTGCTCGAGCTTTCGGGGGGGGACATCCGCTGCCCCGAGCGGCGCATCCGCATCCGCACCCTGGGGAAGCGCTACACCGGCCGCGAGTTCGAGGACCTGGAGATCCTCACCCGAAAGGACGGCACCATCCTCCGCCTGGGCGAGGTCGCCCGCGTGGTGGACGGCTTCGAGGACAGCGACAAGTCCGGCCGCTTCAACGGAAAGCCCTCCGCCCTCCTCATCATCTACAAGACCGAGGAGGAGGACGCGCTCGAGATCGCCGAGATGGCGAAGGCCTACGTCGCCCAAAAGCGCGGGCGGCTCCCCGCGGGGATGCACATCGCCCACTGGGCGAACACCTCGCGCCTCATCCGCGACCGCATCGACCTGCTCATGCGGAACGGGCGGATCGGCCTCCTCCTCGTCTTTCTCTCGCTGTGGATGTTCCTCAACGTGCGCCTCTCCTTCTGGGTGGCCCTCGGGCTGCCGGTGGCGCTGATGTCGGCGCTCGGCTTCATCACCGCCTCGGGCGGCACGCTGAACATGATCACCCTCTTCTCCTTCATCATGGTGCTCGGCATCCTGGTGGACGACGCCATCGTCGTGGCCGAGAACATCTATACGCGGATGAGCGAGGGGGAGGATTACCTCACGGCGGCCGTGGAGGGCGCCTCCGAGGTGGCCTGGCCCGTCATCGGGACGGTCACGACCACCATCGCCGCCTTCGTCCCCCTCATGATGATGGAGGGCACGATCGGGAAGGTCATGGCCATCCTCCCGGTGGCCATCATCGCCTCCCTGGTCGCCTCCCTCATCGAGTCCCTGCTCATCCTCCCCTCCCACCTGGCGCACTGGCTCAAGCCCCCGAGGGAGGACACCCTCGCCGGCCGAACCCGGGCCCGCATCGACGGGGGGGTGAGATGGTTCATCCGCCGGATCTACCAGCCCGTCCTGCGCTTTTCCCTGGAGGCGCGCTATCTCGTCGTCGCGGCGGCCATCGCCTTCTTCGTCGTGACGATGGGCCTCGTCCTGGGCGGCCACGTCCGCTTTCTCTTCTTCCCGAAATTCGATTCCGACTTCATCGAGGCGAAGCTGAGCTTTCCCGAGGGAACCCCCGTCCGGCGGACGGCCGAGGCCGCCCGCCGGATCGAGCGGGCCGCCAGGGGGCTGGAGAAGGATTTCCGCTCGAACACGGGCGAGCCCGTCATCAAGCACGTCTTCGCCGTGGTGGGCGAGCAAGTGGGGCGGCAGACGCAATCGGGCGCCCATTTCGCCCAGGTCATCGTCGAGCTTCTTCCCTCCGAGCGCCGGGGGGTCGCCAGCGCGGAGATCGTCAACCGCTGGCGCGAGCGCA
>JAZGDQ010000084.1:0-2270 GCA_036477985.1 bacterium | reverse complement strand
AAGGCGACGGCGCCGGCCTCGAGCTGCTCGGCCATCTCGGTCAGCCCCTCCCCGCGCAGGCCGGGCGATACGGCCCCGATGGGGAAGACGCGGCAGGCGCCCGCCTCGCGCGCCCTCTTGAGAATGCGCTCGGTGATCGAGCTCGTGTCGTTGACCGGGTCGGTGTTCGCCATGCAGGCGACGGCGGTGAAGCCCCCGGCGGCGGCGGCGCGGGTCCCGGTCTCGATGTCCTCCTTGAACTCCTGGCCCGGCTCGCGGAAGTGGACGTGCATGTCGATGAAGCCGGGGGCGACGACGAGCCCCGCCGCGTCGAGCACCTCGTCCCCGGGCCGGGGCTCGATGCCGGGCGCGCGGCGGACGATGCGCCCTTTTTCGATGAGGAGGTCGAGGGCGGCGTCCGTCCCGTCGCCGGGGTCGATGAGGCGCCCCCCCTTAATGAGCAACGGCATTTTTCGACCTCCTCTTGCGCGGAGGCCGGGCCGCCCCGGCGGGAGCCTCTCCGGCGTCCGCTTCACGGGCGGCGTCATCCCCCTCCCCCCCTTCCTGGGCGCCCGGCAGATCGGCCCCCCGCCCCACCGAGAGGAGGTAGAGGATGGCCATGCGGCAGGCGACGCCGTACTTGACCTGCTCGAGGATGACCGAGAAGGGCCCGTCGGCCACGTCGGGGGCCATCTCGATCCCCCGGTTGATGGGCCCCGGGTGCATGACGAGGAGGTCGCGGGTGGCGTGGGCGAGGCGCTTGCGGGTGATTCCGTAGGTGTTGGCGTACTCGCGCTCGCTCGGGAAGGCGGCCCCCGCGCCGCGCTCGAACTGAATCCGCAGGGCGATGAGGACGTCGGCCCACTCGATGGCCTCCTCCACCCGGTGGGTGACGTGGGCCCCCAGGACGCCCGCCTCGGCCGGGAGCATGGTCGCGGGGCAGCAGATGAGGGGATCGGCCCCCAGCTTCCGGAGGGCGAGGATGTCGGAGCGGGCCACCCGGCTGTGGGCGATGTCGCCGACGATGGCGACGCGCAGGCCCTCGAACCGCTCCTTGTGGGCGCGGATGGTGCACATGTCCAGCAGGGCCTGGGTGGGATGCTCGTGGCAGCCGTCGCCCGCGTTCACGACGGCGCAGTCCAGCTCCCGGGCGAGGTAGGCCGGGGCCCCCGAGGCGGAGTGGCGCACGACGAGGACGTCGGTGGCCATGGCCTCGATGTTGCGGGCCGTGTCGCGCAGGGTCTCCCCCTTCTGGGTGGCGCTCGCCGAGGCGGTGATGTTGATGACGTCGGCCGAGAGGCGCTTCCCGGCGATCTCGAAGGAGGTGCGGGTGCGCGTGCTCGGCTCGAAGAAGAGGTTCACGACGGTCTTGCCGCGCAGGGTGGGGACCTTCTTGATCTCGCGCTCGTTCACCTCCCGGAAGGACTCGGTCTGATCCAGGAGGAAGAGGATCTCCCCGGGCGTGAGGTCGCGGATGGAGAGGAGGTCCTTCTGCTCGAACGGTTCGGGCTTCATGGCTGCTTCTCCCGGCTGGCGTGGGCTCTCGCGTTCTCTTCGGAAACCGGCTCGCCCCGCACGAGCACGGCGTCGCGCCCGTCCACCTCGGCGAGGAGGACCTGGACCTCCTCGCCCGGCCGGACGGGCAGGTTGCGGCCGACGAAGTCGGCCCGCACGGGCAGCTCCCGCTCCCCGCGGTCCACCAGGACGGCGAGGCGGACCCACCGGGGGCGGCCGAAGTTCACCAGGGCGGCCAGGGCGGCCCGCACGGTGCGCCCGGTGTAGAGCACATCGTCCACCAGGACGACGCCCCTGTCCTGGCACGAGAAGGGAAGGTCGGTCCTCTGGAGCTTGGCGCGCGCCCCCTCGCGGTCGAGATCGTCGCGGTAGAGGGTGATGTCGAGCGCCCCAACGGGCGGCCGCACCCCCTCGAGGGCCTCGATGTGGGCGGCCAGGCGCTCGGCCATGGGGGCGCCCCGGCTGCGCAGGCCGATGAGGACGAGGGCGGACAGGTCGCCCGCCTGCTCGATGATCTCGTGGGCCAGCCGGCGGAGGGTGCGCCCCACCTGCTCGGCGGCGAGCTCCTCACGCTCCATGGCCGCCCCTCCGCCCGCCGCGCCCGGGGATATGGGCGAAAAAAAACCTCCATTCCCGCGGGAACGGAGGTGGATATGTGCGCTCACGGCGCGCCTGGGCGCTCATCACGACTCCTCCTTGGCCGCCTCACGGTGCGGCATTAAAAGGGGGCGTGCGCTATCTCTATCTTCCGGCGATCACTCTATCCGGCGATCACT
>JAZGDQ010000083.1:0-5586 GCA_036477985.1 bacterium | reverse complement strand
ATCGGTGAGCTCGACACCCAGTTCCTCAAGCATTCCCCCGCGCTCCGGTCCCAGGAACCCCATGGCGAGGAGGACAAGATCCGCCTCTATCTCCGCCTCCGTTCCCGGCACCTCCTCGAAGCTCATGCGCCCGTCCGGCCCGCGCTCCATCTCCACATTAACGACGTCGAGCTTTTTCACATGGCCATTCTCGCCGACGAACTGTTTGGTGGAGATGGAATAGATCCGCTCGCCTCCCTCTTCGTGCGCAGAGGAGGCACGGAAGATATTCGGATAGAGTGGCCAGGGATTTGTGTCCGGATCGCGCTCGTCCGGCGGGCGGGGCAATATCTCCAGCTGGCGGACGACTTTCGCCCCCTGGCGGTGGGTGGTGCCCAGACAATCGGCCCCCGTGTCGCCTCCCCCGATGATGACAACGGATTTGCCCTTGGCGTTGATGAATTCTTCGTCCGGGATCGTATCGCCCTCGCAGAGTCTGTTCTGGAGGGGCAGGTATTCCATGGCAAAGTAAATTCCCTTGAGCTCGCGGCCCGGGATGGGCAGGTCGCGCGACGCGCACGCGCCTCCCGCGAGAAGAACGGCGTCGAATTCCTCGCTGAGTTTCGCCGCCAGGAGGTCCACGCCCACGTGGCAGCCCGTTTTGAAAACTACTCCCTCCGCCTCCATCAGCTGGAGGCGCCGGTCGAGAAGACGCTTCTCCATCTTGAACTCGGGGATGCCGTAGCGCAGCAGCCCCCCGATGCGGTCGTCACGCTCGAAGACAGTCACGAAGTGGCCGGCGCGGTTGATCTGCTGCGCCGCCGCCAGGCCCGCGGGGCCGGAGCCCACGACGGCGACCTTCTTTCCCGTCCGGGCGGCGGGCTGTATGGGGGTCACCCAGCCCTGCTCGAAGGCGTACTCGATGATCGAGACTTCTATCTGCTTGATGGTGACGGGATCTTCGTTGATCCCCAGGACGCAGGAGCCCTCGCAGGGAGCGGGACAGAGCCGGCCGGTGAACTCGGGGAAATTGTTCGTTTTGTGCAGCCGATCGATGGCATCGCGCCACTTGTCCCGGTAGACCAGGTCGTTCCACTCGGGGATGAGATTCCCCAGGGGGCAACCGTCGAGGCAGAAGGGGATGCCGCAGTCCATGCAGCGTGCGCCCTGGATCTGGAGCTTCTCTTCCGGGAACGGCAGGTAGACCTCATTCCAGTCTTGAATACGCTCCTTTAAGGACCGGCGCCCGGGCAATTCCCTTTCGAATTCGACAAAGCCGGTGGTCTTACCCATGCGCCCCCTCCATGACGGCTTTTTCCCACGAAACCCCACGTTCCTTGGCGGAGTGGATGGCCGTCATCGCCCGCTTGTAGTCGCGCGGCACCACCTTTACGAAGCGGGGCTGGTATTGTTCCCAATCGCCAAGGACGCGCTCCCCGACCGTGCTTCCAGTGTATTTTACGTGATTCTTGATGAGGTCTTTTACCTCTTCGACGTCATCGGGCGCGATGAGATCTTCAAGATCCACCATTTCCATGTTGCAGCGCCGCCGGAAGCTGCTCTCCTCATCGAGGACATAAGCGATGCCGCCCGACATCCCGGCGGCGAAGTTTCTGCCCGTCCCGCCGAGCACGACCACGCACCCGCCGGTCATGTACTCGCAGCCGTGATCGCCCACGCTCTCCACGACAGTGCGGGCGCCGCTGTTGCGAACACAGAATCGCTCACCGGCGACTCCCCGGAAGTAAGCTTCTCCCCCCGTGGCTCCGTAGAGCGCGACATTTCCGATGAGGATATTTTTCTCCGCCTCGAAGGTAGACTCCCGGGGCGGGTAAACGATGAGTTTCCCGCCAGAGAGGCCCTTCCCGGCGTAATCGTTCGAGTCGCCCTCGAGAGTCAGCGAGATGCCCTTCGGGACAAAGGCGCCGAAGCTTTGGCCGGCCGAGCCCTTGAAGTGAACCTGGATCGTGTCCTCCGGCAAGCCTTCTCCGCCGTGACGCTTCGTCAACTCGTGGCCAAGGATAGTTCCCACCGTCCGGTTGATGTTACGGATGGGGAGATCGATCTTGACCGGGGTTTTCCGCTCGAGCGCGTCCTTGCACAGGGGGATCAGGGTCATGACGTCGAGGGTCTTCTCGAGTCCATGGTCCTGGCCACACACGTTCCGGATGGCAACATCCGGCCCCATCCCCAAGTCGGCCTTGTGGAGAATGGGAGATAGGTCGAGCCCTCCCGCCTTCCAGTGTTCAACGGCCTTGCGGACGTTGAGCTTGTCCACCCTGCCGAGCATCTCGTCCATGCTCCGGAAGCCCAGCCGGGACATGTATTCGCGGACCTCCTCCGCAATGAAGCGGAAGAAGTTCTCCACGAACTCGGGCTTGCCGGTGAATTTCTTGCGGAGATCCGGATCCTGGGTGGCGATACCGACGGGGCAGGTGTTCAGGTGACACACCCGCATCATGATGCATCCCACCACGACCAGCGGGGCGGTGGCGAATCCGTACTCGTCCGCCCCGAGCATGGCGCCGATCACCACGTCACGCCCGGTTTTCAGCTGGCCGTCCACCTGGACGACAATCCGGTCGCGCAGGCGGTTCATGACCAGGACCTGCTGGGTCTCGGCCAGGCCAAGCTCCCAGGGGGCGCCGGCATGCTTGATACTGGTGATCGGAGAGGCGCCCGTCCCTCCGTCGTGGCCGGAGATAAGGACCACGTCGGAATGCGCTTTGGAGACGCCCGCCGCCACTGTTCCCACCCCGATCTCGGAGACCAGCTTCACATGGATGCGGGCCTGGGGGTTGGAGTTTTTCAGATCGTAGATGAGCTGGGCGAGGTCCTCGATCGAGTAAATGTCATGGTGCGGGGGGGGTGAGATGAGACCTACGCCCGGAGTGGAGTTTCGCACCTTGGCGATCCAGGGAAACACCTTCTCTCCGGGTAGCTGGCCGCCCTCGCCGGGCTTGGCGCCCTGGGCCATCTTGATCTGGAGATCGTCGGCATTGGTGAGGTATTCGCTGGTCACTCCGAAGCGGCCCGAGGCCACCTGCTTGATCGCGCTCCGCCGCAAGTCGCCGTTCGCGTCGGGCACATAGCGCGCCGGGTCCTCCCCGCCCTCGCCGGTGTTGGATTTTCCGCCGAGGCGGTTCATCGCGATGGCGAGGGTCTCGTGCGCCTCCTGGCTGATGGAGCCGTAGGACATCGCCCCCGTGCTGAAGCGCTTCACGATGGCCTCGACCGGCTCGACCTCGTCCAGGGGAACGGGCTCTTCCGCCCATTTGAAATCGAGGAGGCCGCGCAAGGTGGCGAGGCGCTTGCTCTGGTTGTCCACCTTTTCGGTGTACTCCTTGAAAACCTTGTACTGGCCGGTCCGGGTGGCGTGCTGAAGCTTGAAGACCGTCTCGGGGTTGAAGAGATGGTATTCACCGTCTCGGCGCCACTGGACATATCCGCCGCTGTCGAGTTCCTCTGTCCTGGCCTGGCGCTCGGGGTAGGCCTTGTGGTGGCGGATGAGCACCTCCTCGGCCACGACGTCGATCCCGATTCCCTCGATCCGTGACGGGGTCCAGGTGAAGTAGCGGTCTACGAACTTCTTGTTCAGGCCGATGGCTTCGAAGATCTGGGCGCCCCGGTAGGACTGGATGGTGGAGATGCCCATCTTCGAGATGACCTTGAGGATGCCCTTGCTCAGGGCGGAGATGTAGTTGCGGACCGCCGTTTCGTGATCGATGCCTTCGATAAGATTGTTGCGGGTCATGTCATCGATCGTCTCGAAAGCGAGATACGGGTTGATGGCGCCCGCGCCGTAGCCCAGGAGAAGGGACATGTGGTGTACCTGACGGGCTTCGCCGGTTTCGATGAGGAGGCCGGCGCGCGTTCGCGTTCCCTCGCGCACGAGATGGTGGTGCACCCCCGAGGTGGCGAGCAGGGCGGGGATGGGAGAGAACTCCCCGGAAACGCCGCGGTCGGAGAGGACGATCAGGCTGTAGCCCTCGGCGATGGCGCTGCTGGCCTTGCGGCAAAGCTCCTCCATCGCGCGCTTGAGGCCCTCGACGCCCTCCTCGGCCCGGAAAATCATGGGCAGAGTGACCGTTTTCAGGTCCGGCTGCTCCAGATGGACGAGCTTGTAGAAATCCTCGTTGCTGAGGATGGGGGAGTCGATTTTGATCTGGCGGCACGATTCGGCCTCAGGCTTGAGGAGGTTGCGCTCTGGCCCGATGGTGGTCGAGAGCTGGGTGACGATCTCCTCCCTGATGCCGTCGAGGGGCGGGTTCGTCACTTGGGCGAAGAGCTGCTTGAAATAGTCGTAGAGGAGCCGCGAGCGGTCGGAAAGGACGGCGAGCGCCGCGTCGTTGCCCATGGAGCCGACCGGGTCGTTCTTCAGCTGGACCATGGGACCGATGAAGAAGCGCAGATCCTCGAGGGTGTAGCCGTAAGCCTGCTGCCGCTGGAGTACGGTCTCGTGATCCGGCTCGGGCAGATGAGGCGCCTCGGGAAGGTCGTCCAGGTGGACGAGGTGTTTCTTGAGCCAATCCTGATAGGGGTTGGCCGTGGTGTAGCGCCTCTTGAGCTCCTCGTCGTCGATGATGCGCCCTTCGGAGGTATCAACGAGGAAGATACGGCCCGGATGCAGCCTCTCCTTGAGGATGACGTCCTCTGGCGGGATGTCCAACACACCCACCTCGGAGGCCATGATGACGAGATCGTCCTTGGTGACGTAGTAGCGCGAGGGGCGCAGGCCGTTCCGATCAAGCACCGCCCCGACCACCGTCCCGTCGGTGAAGGCGATGGAGGCCGGACCGTCCCAGGGCTCCATGAGACATCCGTGGAATTCATAGAAGGCCTTGCGATCCTCGCTCATGGACTCGTGGCCGGCCCAGGGCTCGGGGATCATCATCAGGACGGCGTGGGGCAACTCCCTGCCCGCCATGTAGAGGAACTCAAGCACGTTATCGAAGATGGCCGAGTCGCTACCTCCCTCGAGGACGATCGGGAGGATCCGCTTCAAGTCCGGCAAGAGCTCGGACTCGCACAGCGCTTCGCGGGCGTGCATCCAGTTGATGTTTCCCCGCAGGGTGTTGATCTCCCCGTTGTGGCACATGTAGCGGTATGGGTGCGCGAGCGGCCAGGAGGGAAACGTGTTCGTGGAAAAGCGGGAGTGGACCAGGGCCAGCCCCGATTCCATGTCCGGGTCCATCACGTCGTGGAACACGACTTCGACCTGTCCGGGAGTGAGCATGCCCTTATAAATAAGGGTCTGCGATGACAAGCTCGGGATGTGCAAGTAGGACCGCTCGGTCAGCTCGGAATTCCAGACGGCATGCTCGACTCGCTTTCGGATGACGTAGAGCTTCCGCTCCACCTCCATCTTCCCGGCGCCCTCCTCAAAGCCGCCGATGAAGATCTGCCGGAAGGTGGGAATTACGGCCCGGGCGCTCGGCCCCACCGGCGAGAGGTCCATCGGAACTTCCCGCCAGCCGAGGGGGGTGCACCCCTCCTCGCGGATGATCGACTCGAAGATCATCATGACTTCGTTCGCCTGAGCGGGGTCGGGAGGGAGGAACACCATCCCGGCTCCGTACCGGCCCGGCTCGGGCAAAGAGATCGCTT
>JAZGDQ010000082.1:0-2549 GCA_036477985.1 bacterium | reverse complement strand
GAGACGCCGGCGCCTTTCGCGGGACGGGGAGGGCGATTCGGGGCGTCCGGGGCGCATCGGGACGCATCGGCGCGGTGGGCCGCTCCGGGCCTGAGGCGATCATTCCCCGCGTTCTGGGGTTCGAAATAGAAAGGGAGAAGATCTGATGGTGACCGGTCATGTGGACAAAATCCTGCGCGTCGACCTCAGCGCCCGCCGCATCTGGACAGAGCCGCTCCCCTCCCAGGCGATCCTGCGGAAGTACGTCGGCGGCACGGGCCTGGCCCTCCACTACCTCATCCAGGAGTGCTCCCCCGGCGCCAAGCCGACCGATCCCGGGACCCCTCTCATCTTCATGACCGGCCCCCTCGCCGGCACCCGCGCGCCCAGCTCCTCCAACTACGTCGTCGTCTCCCTCCACTACGACATCCCCTACGCCGTCGGGGCGGGCTTCGCCCACGGCTTCTGGGCCGCCTTCCTCAAGTTCGCCGGCTACGAGGGGATCATCCTGACGGGAGCCGCCGATGCGCCCGTCTATCTCCTCATCGACGACGACAAGGTGGAGCTGCGGGACGCCGCGCCCTACTGGGGGCTGGGCACGCGCGAGACCGAGCGGCGGATCAAGCGGGACCTCGACGTGGACCCGACCGAGATGAGCGTCGCCTGCATCGGCCAGGCGGGCGAGAGCCTCCTGCCCGGCGCCATGATCAAGAACGACCGCAACCACGGGGCCGGGAAGGGGAGCCCCGGGGCCCTCATGGGCGCCAAGAAGATCAAGGCCATCGCCGTTCGCGGAACCGGCCAGGTGAAGATCGCCGAGCCGCAGACCTTCCTCGAGGCGGCGACCCAATGGGAGGACAATCTCTTCGTCGTCTCCGAGGACGGCAAGGCCCCGCTCGGGATGCTCTGGCACAACGGGGGCATGACGCGCCACCATGGCGTCATGGCCGAGCAGGGATTGACGGCGGGGAAGAACCTGACGGACCCGGTGTGGAGTAAGAAATTCTCGGACAAGTACATGGAGGCCTGCGCCGAGTGGCGGGTGGACCCCCAGCCCTCCTACAACTGCACCATCGCCTGCTCCTACGACGTGCGCATCATGTCGGGCCCCTTCGCCGGCTCGCGGGTGAGCCTGTGCGGGGGAGGGGAGCCCTTCGAGGGGGCGGCCGCCATCATCGGGGTGGACGAGCCCGGCGCCGCCCTCGTCATGACGGACCACTTCGACGACATCGGGATGGAGGTTGGCGTCGGGGGCTCCATCCTGGGGATGGCCTACGAGGCCTACGAGCGGGGGATCATCACGAAAGAGGACACCGGGGGCCTTGAGCTCACCTGGGGAAACTTCGAGGCGGCGATCGAGCTCCTGGATCAGATGATCGAACACCGCGGCTTCGGCGGCAAGCTGGCCAAGGGGATGAAGGAGGCCGCCGAGGCCATCGGCGGCGGGGCCGAGGATTTCCTGGTCCACGTCAAAGGGGCGGGGATCAACATGCACGACTGGCGCCCCCTCTGGGGCCCCCTGTTCGGCCAGATCATCGCCGGGACCGGCCCGGCCCACCAGATCGAGTATCCCATGCTGTGGCAGTCGAAGGACGCCGCCTCCCAAGCCCCGACCGACAAGGTGCCCTTCGCCCAGGCGCAAAAGATCTGGGAGGATTGCACCGGCGTGTGCATGTTCGCCTGCCAGGGGGTGAAGGACATCACCGTCCTCGCGCCCCAGGCCGTCGCCCGGGCGACCGGGTGGAAGGACTTCACCACCGAGGAGGCGATGCAGGTCGGGGAGCGGGTGGTCAACATGATGCGCCTCCTCGGCCTCAGCCGCGGGTTCAAGAAGGAGGACGACTTCGACGTCTCGCCCCGGCTCATGGAGGCCCCGACCGAGGGGCCGGCCGCGGGGGTCGCCTCCATGGGCCCGAAGCTCGGCGAGCTGCTCGAGAAGTACTACGAGCAGATGGGCTGGGACCCGGAGACCGGAATCCCCAGGCGGGAGACCATCGAGCGCCTCGATCTCGGGGACGTCGTGAACCGGCTCGAGCTGGGGGCGATCATCAAGTAGGGGCGGGGAGGCCCGCCGGCTCCGGGGCGCCACGCCGCCCCCGGGCCTCCGTTTTTCTTTCGTGAGGAAGCGCCGAGGAGATCTTCCTTTTCGGCAGGGGAGCCCTTCCCATGGCCCAGCCGCGCGCCGCCGCAGAGCCCGCCCTGACGCGGACGCTTCCCGTCCGGATCGTCACCGCCGCCTCCCTCTTCGACGGCCACGACGCGGCCATCAACATCGTCCGGCGCATGCTCCACGCCCTCGGGGCCGAGGTCATCCATCTGGGGCACGACCGCTCGGTGGAGGACATCGTCCGCGCCGCCGTCCAGGAGGACGCCGACGCCGTGGCGATCTCCTCCTACCAGGGCGGACACATCGAGTTCTTCCAATACCTGATCGATCGCCTGCGGGAGGAGGGCGCCGGGCGCATCAAGGTGTTCGGCGGCGGGGGCGGCACCATCGTTCCCGAGGAGGCGGAGGCCCTCCACGCCTACGGGATGGCGCGCGTTTTCGGCCCCGAGGAAGGGCGCAGCCT
>JAZGDQ010000081.1:0-5736 GCA_036477985.1 bacterium | reverse complement strand
ATCGAGCACCTCCGGGCCGGGGGCGGGGGCTGCATCGTGAACGTCATCGGCCACCGCGGGAAGCAGCCGGCGGGCGGCGCGCTTCCGGCGGGGGCGGCCAACGCCGGGCTCATCAACTTCACGGTGGCGCTCGCCCAGGAGGAGGCCGCCCACGGTGTCCGCGTCCTCGGGGTGAACCCCGCGCCCGTCGAGACCCGCCGCCTACGGGAGGTGTTCGAGACCGAGGCGCGCGTTCTGGGCGTCTCGGTGGAGGAGGCCGGCCGGCGGTGGATCTCCCACGTCCCCCTCGGGCGCGCCGCCCGGCCCGAGGAGATCGGCGACGTCATCGCATTCCTCGCCTCCGCCCGGGCGAGCTTTATGACCGGAACGGTGGTCCACGTGGACGGGGGCGCGACGCGCAGCCTCTGAGAGCGGGCGGTGATGCGCCGCCGCCGAACCCGGCCCACATCCCTTCCGGCGCGATCCGCCCGCACGGGCCTCGCTCGCTCGGGCGCCGCCCCCGCCGGGCGCCGCTCCCATCGGAGCGTCACGCCGAGGAGCCGCGATGCCGCTCCCCATTCTCCTGGCCCTCGTCAGCATGCTGGCCCAGGGGGCGTCGGATTTTCTCTACAAAAAGGCGCAGGACAGCGGAATCGCGCTCGAGTCCTACCTCCTGGTCGAGGCCGTCCCCTTCGCCGCGACCGCGCTGCTGTTCGGTTACCTCCTCGGGGATGCCTCCCCCAACCGCGCCGCCCTCGTCTACGGCCCCATCTTCGGGGTCTTCTCCTTCTGCGGCATCTTCCTCTTCGTCACCAGCCTCCGGGAGGGCGAGGCCGGTGTGAACACCCTGATCTTCCGCCTCAACTTCGTGCTGGCGGCCCTCATCGCCATTTTGTTTCTGGGGGAGAGGTGGACCGCCTCCCTGGGGGCGGGCCTCCTCCTCGCCGTCCTCGCCATCGCCTCGGTGACCATTCTGGGCGGAAGGCGGGGGGAGGGAGGCGAGCGGGGGGGGAAGAGAGTCCGCCTCGCCCGCCCGGCCGCCCTCGCCGCTCTCGCCATGCTCTTCTTCGCCGTCCTGAACATCATCTTCAAGGTCGCGGTGAGCGCGGGGGGAAACGTCGCCTTCCTGATCTTCTTCGGGGCCTGCGCCTGGATGGTGTGCGCATTCTCGGTCATGGTGGCGCGCCGCCGGTTTCATTTTCCCGCGAACAACTGGCGCTACTTGCCCATGACCGGGTGCCTGAAGTCGGTGGCCTTCTTCCTCATGCTCTACGCCTTCCGCGCCGGGGGGGCGGCCAGCGTCGTCGTTCCCATCGTCCAGCTCAGCTTCCTGGTGACCGTCGCCCTGGCGGTTCTTTTCCTGGGCGAGCGCATCGACCGGACGAAGGGGTTCGGCCTGGCCTTCGCCCTTGCGGCCTTGTTCATGCTCTCCCGCTAGGCGGGTCGAAGGGCCGACCCCGCCGGGGGAGGGCTGAGCCCGCCGGGGAGGGACGGCCCCGGTCTAATTATGAGGCGCGCTTGCCATTTTTTTGTTTTGCACCCATTGTGCGAAAATCAAACCTGGGGCTCGCTATCGGAGGGCTGCGGCTGAAGATGGGAGACGCTGGATGGAAGAATTCGCGGATGACAGACGACAATACACCCGCTTCCCGAATCCGCAGATGGAAGACGGAAGGGGCGTCGTCCAAATCTCCGCGCCCGATCTGGCGGGCGGGTCCGTCGGGCCCGAGGATTTCAGCTCGGGCGGCTTCCGGGTGGTGGTGTTCATCGAGCCCCGTTTGGATCAGGTTGTCACCTGCTCCCTCCGGTTGGGCGATATCACTGTCGACGGGATCAGGATGCGGGTGGTCCGGGTCAAGGAGAACTTCGGCCGTCCTCCCACCTGGGAGGTCGGCCTACAGCTCGAGATGGAGGAGGAGGCGCGCGATCAGATCGCCTCGCTGCTCACAGTCATTTTGGCGGAGCACTGACGCTCGCCTCCCGCCCCCGCCGCTCGAATCGGCCGCCTTTCTCCCTTTTCCCTCCTTCTCCGAACGCGCCGCATCACCCGCCCCTTTTGGGATGATCCGCACGGCAAAGAAATAGTTCTCATTCTGATGAAAAAGAATAAAACTCCAATAGTTATGAAGCTTGCGTTTTTTGTCCCGCTCCTCTTATCATTTCAGAAATTAGAGTGTGATTGTGAATCGCTGCCGCCTTCGTGAAGATCGGGCGCTCCCTCCGGGGAGCGAAATCCCTCCGGGGCCGGCGGCGAATATTGAACTTTGGTGATTCTATTTCGGGGTCCGCGATCGAATGATTGATTCCGAGCTCAGGGTTCTCGCCGTAGACGACGACCGGATGATGCGCCGCGCCCTTGCAGCCATGATGAAGGCCTCGGGCGTCGCCATCGTCCACGAGGCCGCCGACGGAAACGAGGCTCTCGAGATTCTCCTCACCTTGCCGATCGATTTCATCGTCTCCGACCACGACATGCCCGAGATGGGCGGCCTCGATCTGCTCCACTCCCTCGAGTCGGCGGCGGTGTTCGCCATGGTCCCCGTCCTCATGGTCAGCGCCGATGGGGAGGACACCGGCGCCGAGGCGGACGAGTACGGCGCCGACGGCTTCCTGTCCAAGCCCTTCACCCACGATATGATCGAGGAGCGAATCCAGGGGATTTTGGAGAAGCGCGCCTCCCTCCTCCCGCTCGACATCTCCCTCTCTCGCGCCTTCGCCCTTTGCGAATTCGGCGCCGACGAGGACGCGATCATGGAGCTGGAGGAGATCCGCAGGCACCGGCCCGACAGCCCCCGCCTCTGGGCCGGCGCGGGCGAGGTCTATCTTCAGATGGGCGACCTCGACGCGGCCAAGGACTGCTACGAGGAGGCGATGGACATCGACGACCGGTTCGTGAAGGCCTACGACCAGCTCGGCGTCATCCTCATCAAGGAGGGCAACATCAAAGAGGCGCTGCGGACGATACGCCTTGCGACGAGGATCAGCCCGCGCAACCGCGACCGCCACCAGTTCCTGGGCAAGGTCCTCCTCGATCAGGGGGACGAGAAGGGCGCGCGGGCGGCCTTTTTCCAATCCGTGGCGGGAAACACGGACGCCGTCTCCCAGAAGGCCGCCGTCGCCGAGCTCTTCCTCATCAGCGATCGGCCCGATCTGGCCGAAACCGAGTTCACCGCCGCCATCGAGGCCGAGCCGGGCAACGTGCACTGCTACAACCGCCTCGGCATCGTCTTCCGGCGCCAGAAGAAATTCGTCGAGGCCATCAAGAATTACCGCAACGCCCTCAAGCTGGCGCCCGACGATTCGGTTCTCTACTACAACCTGGCCCTCGTCCTCATCGAAAACGGCGACCGGGAAGGGGGCATCACCCACCTGCGCAAGGCCCTGAGCCTCGACCCCTCCTTCGAGAAGGCCAAGGCGGCCCTCGAGCGGGTCTCGGAGTGGAAACAAAAAAACGGAAGGGGGCGGAAATCCCCCGCAGGCGGGAACGGGAGCGGGAACGGAAACGGGGCGGTGAAGAAGGGCGCCGGGAGCCGGAACAACCGGCGCGCTCCGCGCCACCGGGCGCCGGTCGTCATCCTCGCCTCCTCCCTTTCCCGCTCTCCCCTCATGCTGGAGGACGTGAGCGAGACCGGCTTCCGGGTGATGGTGTTCCGAAAGCCCCAGTCGGGCACCGAGCACGTCCTCGCCATCCAGGCCGCCGATTCGATCATCGGCCGCTGCCGGGGGAAGGTGGCCTGGCTCCGCGAGAACGCGACCCAGCCCGTCACCTGGTCGGTCGGCCTCGACCTTCAGATGCCCGAGGCGAAGCGCAAGGATTTCGTCGCCGCCCTGGAGAAGGCCATCGCCAAGCAAGGCGGCGGCGCCTGACTCCGCGGGGGCGGGTCCGCCCCCTCCTCCCCCCTCCCCGCTCTCCTGCACGCACCAGAGCCCGGCGTCCACGCGCGCGCGAATGCGCCGGCGCGACGTGGGCGATTCTCCCCGCCCACAGGGGGGAATCCCCCCCCCTCGCGGCTCGCCAAACCCGGCCCCTTGGCGTAAAGTGGCCCGATGTTCGGCGCTCTCTCCCTCATCGGGCCGGCCGAGTCGATGGCCCTCGCCTCCTCCCTGCTCTACGCCCTCACCCTGGTGGCGATCCGCCACGGGCTCCAGGGCGGGACCCCGCTCGCCGCCGTCCTCACGATCAACACCATCGTCTGCCTGGGCGGGCTGACGGGCTCCCTCCTCCGGGGAACCCTCCTCTCCTCCTCCCTCGCCCCCCTCCTCTTCTTCGCCCTGAGCGGGATGGCGGGCCAGGGCATCGGCGCCGTCGCCCACTACATCGGAATCGAGCGGATGGGGGTGAGCCGCTCCACCCTCGTCCAGTCCATCACCCCCATCTGGGGGGCGGTGTTCGCCGTCGCCGTCCTGGGGGAGCGGCCGGCGCCGCCCGTTTGGGCGGGCACGCTGATGATCGTGGGGGGGATGTTCCTGCTCGCCGCGCCCGAGGAGGAGGACGGCGATTTCCGGAGCTGGCTCCGGGCCGCCCTGGTCTATCCGCTCCTCTCCTCGGTGGTCTACGCCCTCGTCCCCATCTTCGCCAAGCTCGCCTTCGCCCACCAGCGGACCCCGCTGGTGGGGATGGCGGTCGCCTTCGCGATGGGGAATACCATCCTCATCCTGGGCAGGCCGCTTCTTCCGGGCGGCGGTCCGGTGCGCGCGAGCCGCCGGAGCTTTTGGCTCTTCGCCCTGGGGGGGGTGTTCAACCTCTTCGCTTCCTACCTTCTGTGGTCGGCCTTCCTGATCGGGGACATCTCCACCGTCCTCCCCATGAGCCGGTTCTATCCTCTCTTTTTGATCTTCTTCAGCTTCTTCCTCCTGCGCGAGTTCGAGCGCCTCAGCGGGCGCCTCCTCCTCGCCACCGGCTGCATCGTCGCGGGCGGCGTCCTCGTCGCCGCCTTCCGCGCCTGAGCGGTTTTTCTACTTCCAGCCCGCCCCGCCGTTGATGAAGACCGTGTCGGCCGTCATGAACCCGCACGCGTCCGAGCACATGAAGAGGACCATCTCGCCGATCTCCTCCGGCTCGCCGAGCCGCCCCATCGGGATCCACGAGACCATCGCCTCGCGCAGCGCGGGGGAGGCGTCCCCCTGGAAGGGGGTGTCGACGAAGCCGGGGGAGATGGAGAGGCAGCGGATGCCGCGGTCGGCGAACTCGCGCGCCACCCCCAGCGTCATCGAGACGACGGCCCCCTTGGCCGCCCCGTAGTGGACGGCGATTCCGGGCGCGCCGTTGCGGTGGGCCATGCTCGCCATGTTCACGATGACCCCCCCGCCGGCCGCGATCATCCCGGGGAGGACGGCCTGCATGCAATAGAAAACGCCCTTCACGTTGAGGTCGAAGGTTGCGTCCCAGGTGGGGTCGTCGATCTCCCCGAAATCGCAGCGGCGGACGATGCCCCCGGCCGAGTTGAACTGAAAGTGGATTCGCCCGAACGCCTCCCCGGCCCGGGCCGCCATGGCGTCCACCTCCTCGCGCCGGGTGACGTCGGCCCGCACGGATTCCCCCTTTCCGCCCGCCTCGGCGACCTCGTTCGCCGCCCGCGCCGCGCCCTCCCCGTCGATGTCGGCGCACACGACGTTCGCCCCCTCGCGGGCGAAGATGAGGGCCGTCGCGCGCCCGATTCCGCTCGCCGCGCCGGTGACGAGGAGGGTCTTTCCCACGAAGTAGTCCGGAGTCTTGGGCATATGTCCCCCTTCATGTGAGATCGAAACCGGTGGCGC
>JAZGDQ010000080.1:0-13936 GCA_036477985.1 bacterium | reverse complement strand
CCTGACCTACCGCGAGGCGGGGGTGAGCGTCGAGGCCGGAGAAGCCTTCGTCCGCGGCATCGCCGATTCGATCCGCGCCACCCGCTCGGCCCATCCGGGGAAGGTCCTCGACGACCTCACGAACTTCGCCGGCCTCTTCCGCCTCGGCGGCGGGTTCCGCGACCCCGTCCTCGTCTCCGCGACCGACGGCGTGGGGACCAAGCTCATGGTGGCCCAGATCCTCGGGCGCCACGGCACAGTGGGCATCGACCTCGTCGCGATGTGCGTCAACGACCTCCTGACGGCGGGAGCCCAGCCCCTCTTCTTCCTCGACTACCTCGCCTCGGGGAGCCTGGAGCCCGACATGCTGGCCCCGGTCGTCGAGGGAATCGCCGAGGGGTGCCGCCAGGCCGGGTGCGTCCTCCTCGGGGGGGAGACGGCCGAGATGCCCGACTTCTACCGGCCCGGGGTCTACGATCTGGCCGGCTTCGCCGTGGGCGCGGTCGAGCGCGACGAGTTGATCGACGGGAGCGCGGTGGCCGAGGGGGACGTCCTCCTCGGCCTTCCCTCCTCGGGGCTGCACAGCAACGGCTACTCCCTCGCGCGGCGAATCTTCGGGGACCCGGAGGAGTGGACCGCGGATCCGCCCGAGGCCGGCCTCGGCCGCCCCCTGGGGGAGGTCCTCCTCGAGCCGACGCGGATCTACGCCGCCGCCGTCCGCGCCCTCACCGCGCGGCCCGGCGTCCACGGCATGGCCCACATCACGGGGGGCGGGCTGCCCGCCAACCTCGCGCGCATCCTCCCCCCCGCCCTTCAGGCGAGGCTCCGCCCCGAGAGCTGGCCGACTCTCCCCATCTTCGATCTCATGGCCCGGCGGGGGCCCGTCGAGCCGGCCGAGATGCACCGCACCTTCAACATGGGGCTCGGTTTCGTCGCCGCCCTCGACCCCGCGGCGGCCGAGAGGGCCGAGGAGGCCCTCTCCGCGGCGGGCGAGACGGTCCACCGGGTGGGGGAGGTGGCCGCCCGGCCGGCGGGAGAGGCCGCGGTGCGCATCGAGGGGATCGAAGATGGCGGCTGAGGGAAGGCTCCGTCTCGCCGTCCTCGCCTCGGGGCGCGGGTCCAACCTGCAATCCCTGCTCGATGCTGCCGAATCGGCGGACTACCCGGCCGAGACCGTCCTCGTCCTGAGCGACGTCGAGGACGCCCCGGCCCTGGACCGCGCCCGGGCGGCGGGCGTCGAGGCCGCCTGGGTCGACCCTTCGGCGGAGAATTTCGAAGCGCGCCTGGGGGATGCGGTCGAGGCCGCGCGCGCGGATCTGATCTGCTGCGCGGGCTACATGCGAATCCTCCCGCCCGCCTTCGTCCGCCGCTTCGAGGGGCGGATACTCAACATCCACCCCTCCCTGCTGCCGAGCTTCCCCGGCCTGCGCGCCCAGCGGCAGGCGCTCCGCGCCGGAGTCCGCGTCTCGGGGTGCACGGTCCACTTCGTGGACGAGGGAACGGACACCGGGCCCATCCTCCTTCAGGCGGCGGCGCCCGTCCTGCCCGGGGACGATGAGGACGCGCTCGCCGAGCGCATCCTCGCCTTCGAGCACCGCCTCTATCCCCTCGCCGTCCGCCTCGTCGCCGAGGGCAGGGTGCGCCTCGAGGGCCGAAGGGTCCGCCTCGAGGGGGCGGGGGAGATCGAGGCGGCCGGATTCATCCCCCCCCCCTTCCGGGCCGGCGCCGCGGGCGCCGCGGGGCGGGAGGCCGACGCTGCGGGCGCCGCGGGCGCTGCGGAGACGGGGCGATTTCATTGACACCCCGCCGCCCCCTTCCTAGAATGGAGGGCGTGAGAGAGGACCGCCCGCCGCCATACGGAACCCGCCGCTCGATGGCCCGCCGAAGAGGGCTCCTTCCGGGAGCCCTTCTGATTTTCGCGGGCGCCCTCCTGCATGGCCTCGCGCCCGGGGGCGCCCGGGGGGCGGCGCCCGGCGAAGACGGCCCGCCCGGCGCGGAGGCCATCGCCGAGCGCCTTCAGCGGAAGTACGAGCGGGCGGGCTCCCTGGTCGCCGACTTCGAGCAGGAGAACACGCTCATCTCCCTGGGGCGGACGACGCGCTCGAAGGGGAGGTTCTCTCTCCACAAGCCGGGGCGGATCCGCTTCGAGTACCGGGAGCCGGAGAGACAGATCCTCGTCTCCGACGGGAAGCGGCTTTGGATATACACGCCCAGGCTCCGGCAGGTGATCCTGGCCGATCTGGAGCGGGCGGCGGCGAGTCCGACTCCCTTGCTCTTTCTCGCCGGAAAAGGGAACCTTTCCGAGAGTTTTCGCATCAAAGTGGAGGAGCCGGGCGTCGGCCGCCGAAAGGGGGGCGCCTGGCGGAGGGGACAGCCCCACCGCCTCTCCCTGACGCCGCGCCGGCCGGACCCGCGTTTTCAGCGCCTCTGGCTGGAGGTCGATCCGGAGAGCTTTCTCATCTTGGGCGTGGAGTTCACCGACGCCCTGGGGAACCGGACGCGCCTGCGCTTCACGAATATCCGGGAGGGGGTCGAGATCCCCCCCGAGCGGTTTACATTCAAGGTCCCGGAGGACGCCGAGGTCGTCCGGGTTCCCGCCTCCCCCGGGGGAGGCCGGTAGGCGGAGAGGATTCATCATGCTGTATCAGATTTTCGATTGGTTCTACGGCGCCGGGGAGACCCTCCTTTGGGCCGTCATCGTTTTGGGCATGCTCATCTTCATCCACGAGCTGGGCCACCATCTCGCCGCCAAAAAGCTGGGCATCGGGGTCTCCTGCTTCTCGCTCGGCTTCGGGCGCCGCCTCTGGGGCTTCCAGCGGGGGGAGACCGACTACCGCCTTTCGCTCATCCCCATCGGCGGCTACGTGAAGCTCCTGGGCGAGGAGGGGGAGGGGGATCTCTCCGAGGAGGACCGGGCGAGAGCCTATTCCCTCCGGCCCGTGCGCCACCGCCTCCTCGTCATCTTGGCCGGCCCGCTCTTCAACGTCTTCTTCGCCCTCTTCCTGAGCTGGTTGATCCACATGGCGGGGATCCCCGCCCCGGGCACCTGGGTGGGGCGGGTGCTGCCCGACTCGCCCGCCCTGACGGCCGGCCTGCGGGCGGACGACCACATCATGGCGATCGACGGAAAGCCCATCCGGAGGTGGACCGAGCTCGTCGCCATCGTGCGCTTGAGCGCGAACAAGCGCCTCCTCCTCAAGGTCGAGCGCGGGCGGCGCATGCTGGAGCTGCCCATCACGCCCACCTCGAAGGCGCCGGACGGAGCGCCGCTCGGCTACGGACGCATCGGCATCAGCCTGGGGGGCGCCACCGTCACCGACCGCTACGGGCCGTTCTCGGCCATGTGGGAGAGCGCCAAGCAGAACTACTCCATCGTTCACCTCACCGTGGCGACCATCTACGGGATGATCACCCGGACGATGCCGGCCGACATCGGCGGCCCCATCCGCATCTCGGTCGTCGCCGCCGAGCAGGCGAAGCGGGGGCTGCGCTACCTCGTGATGTTCACCATCCTCCTGAGCCTGAACCTCGCCGTCCTGAACCTGCTTCCGATCCCCATCCTCGACGGGGGGCACATCTTCTTCCTCCTCGTCGAGGCGCTCCGGGGAAAACCGCTGAGCCAGCGGATTCAGGAGGCGGCCATGCAGGTGGGCACCGTCCTCCTGGTCGGCCTCATGCTCTTCGCAACCTACAAGGACAGCGTGTATTATTTCCTCGGCGGGGACCGCGTCGCCGCGCCCGAGCGGAGCGCCCCCGCACAGCCGCACAAGCCGGGCGCGCCCAAACCGTCGCCCTCGGGCGGGCGCTGAGGAACTCGGAGACGCGAACCGCGATGGAAGAGACGACGTTTCAGCCCTTCACCGAGGACGTCTTCCGGGTCGCCCCCGTCCCGGGGAGGGGACTCCCCGAGGCGGGCCTGGAGAGCCTTCCCTTGTGGGGCCAAGGGCCCCCGGCAGGGGAGGGGGGGGAGGGCGAAGCCCTTCCCTGCGCCGACCCGGCCCAGTTCCCTCTCCACCGCCGCGCCAGCCGCCAGCTCGCCGTGGGCGGGGTGAAGGTGGGGGGCGGCGCGCCCGTCGCCGTCCAGTCGATGTGCAACACCTACACCCACGAGGTGGAGGCCACCCTCGCCCAAATCGAGAGCCTGCGCGAGGCGGGCTGCGAGATCGTGCGCCTGGCCGTGCCCGACGAGCGGGCGGCCCGGGCCCTGCCCGAGATCCGCGCGCGCACCGCGGTCCCCCTCGTCGCCGACATCCACTTCGACTACCGCCTCGCCCTCATGGCCGCCGACGCCGGGATGGACTGCCTGCGGATCAACCCGGGCAACATCAACGGAGAGGATCGGGTGGCCGAGGTCGTCGCCGCCGCGAAGGACCACGGAATCCCCATCCGGGTGGGGGTGAACGCGGGCTCCCTCGAGAAGCACCTTCTCCAGATCCACGGGGGGGCCACCCCGGAGGCCATTGTCGAGAGCGGGCTGCGCCACATCGCCATGCTCGAGCGCCACAACTTCTACGACACGAAGATCTCCCTCAAGGCCTCCGACGTCACGCGCACCGTCATGGCCTACCGCCTCATGGCCCGGCGGGTGGACTACCCCCTCCACCTGGGGATCACCGAGAGCGGCAGCCTGCGCACCGGGAGCATCAAGAGCGCCGTCGGCCTCGGCATCCTCCTCTCCGAGGGGATCGGAGACACCGTCCGCGTCTCCCTCGCGGCCGATCCGGTCGAGGAGGTGCGGGTGGCCTACGAGATCCTCAAGAGCCTGCGGTTGCGGCAGAAGGGGGTGAACGTGGTGGCCTGCCCCTCCTGCGGGCGGGTCCAGATCGACGTCGACAAGCTCACGCTGGAGATCGAGCGCGACCTGGCGCACATCGACGCCCCCATCACGGTGGCCGTGATGGGGTGCGAGGTGAACGGGCCGGGCGAGGCCCGGGAGGCGGACATCGGCGTCGCCGGGGGCCACAAGCGCGCCCTCATCTTCATGAAGGGCGAGAAGCTGGGCCTGGTCGAGTACGGCGAGATCAAGGAGCGGCTCATCGAGGAGGTGGAGGCCATGGCCGAGCGCCACGCCCGGGAGAGCGGGCAGGCGCCCCCCTCCGGCGCCAGAGCCGGCTGATGCGCTTCACCCGCGCCTTTCATCCCACCCTCAAGGAAGCGCCCGCCGAGGCCGAGGTGGCGAGCCACCGCCTCATGGTGCGGGCGAGCATGATCCGCCGCCTCGCGGCTGGGGTGTACAGCCTCCTCCCCCTGGGCGTGCGGGTCCAGCGCAAGGTGGAGCAGATCTGCCGCGAGGAGATGAACCGCGCCGGGGCGCAGGAGGTGCTCCTTCCCGCCCTGAACCCGGCCGAGCTGTGGCGCAAGACCGAGCGCTGGGACGTCTACGGGAAGGAGCTCATCCGCCTCCAGGACCGCCACGGGCGCGACTTCTGCCTCGGGCCCACCCACGAGGAGGTCGTCACCGACCTCGTGAGCCGCGAGGTGCGCAGCTACCGCGACCTCCCCCTCAACCTCTACCAGATTCAGACCAAGTTCCGCGACGAGATCCGCCCGCGCTTCGGCGTCATGCGGGGGCGCGAGTTCACGATGAAGGACGGCTACAGCTTCGACTGCGACGAGGCCGGGGCGGAGAAGAGCTTCGCCGACATGGTGGAGGCCTACAAGCGCTTCTTCCGGCGCTGCGGGCTGCGCTTCAGCGTCGTCGAGGCCGACTCGGGCGCCATCGGCGGCGGCTTCTCCCACGAGTTCATGGTGATGGCCGACACGGGCGAGGAGGCCATCTCGGTGTGCGAGAAGTGCGGCTACGCCTCGAACGTGGAGAAGACGCCGGTGAAGGCGGCCCTTCCCGCGGTGGAGGGCGGGAAGCTCGAAAAGGTCCACACCCCCGGCGCCCACACCATCGAGGAGGTTTCGGCCTTTCTCGGCCTCCCCCCCCACCGGATGGCGAAGACCCTCCTCTACGAGGTGGACGGGCGGACGGTGGCGGCCGTCGTCCCCGGGGACCGGGAGCTGAACGAGGCGAAGCTCAAGAACGCGCTCGGCGCCAAGCAGTTCTTCATGGCCGACGCCGAGACCGTGCAGCGGGTGACGAACGCCGAGGTGGGCTTCGCCGGGCCGATCGGCCTCGAGGGGGTCCACGTTCTGGCCGACGAGGCCATCCGCGGACGCGGCGGGTTCGTCACCGGGGCTAACGAGACGGACTATCACTATGTGGGGGCCGAGGAGGGGAGGGACTTCCGGGCGGACGCCTTCGCCGACCTCACCCACGCCCGGGAGGGGGACCCCTGTCCCCGGTGCGGGAGCGGCCTCGTCATCCGCCGGGGGATCGAGGTGGGCCACGTCTTCAAGCTGGGGTGCAAGTACTCCGAGGCGCTCGGGGCGGACTACCTGGACGAGAAGGGCGAATCCCGCTCCATCGTGATGGGCTGCTACGGCATCGGCATCGGCCGCACGGTGGCCGCCGCCATCGAGCAGAACCACGACGAGGACGGCATCATCTGGCCCGTCCCCATCGCCCCCTATCACGTCGACGTCATCCCGGCGAAGATGTCCGACGCGCAGTGCCGCGAGAAGGCCGAGGAGATCTACGGCGCCCTCGGGGCGGCGGGGGTGGAGGTCCTGATCGATGATCGGGACGAGCGGCCCGGGGTGAAGTTCAAGGACGCCGACCTCATCGGCATCCCCTACATGGCTGTGGTGGGGCCGCGGGGGCTGAAGGAGGGGAAGCTGGAGGTGAAGTCGCGCCGGACGGGGGAGACCGAGTTCATCCCCCTGGAGGGGGCGGTCCAGGCCCTGCGCGGACGGATCGAGGCGGAGATGGCCGAGGCGGAGTGAGAGGGGCGCCGCCGTCCTGACGGCGGTCACAGCCCGAAGGGGCGCGAAATGGCCGGGAGGGCGGGGATTCCGGGCGGAGCGTTTGAAAAACTTGACGATCCCCGATCCCTGACCGTATAGTCCCCCCCGACGCCCGCCCCAGGACGGCCGGGGCGGGAAGCGAAGGAAGCGGGAAGATGGCGTTATCCGGTGTCCGCGAATGCGCGGTGTGCGCCTGGCGCGAGGGGTGCCGGCTGAAGTGGCGCAACGAACCGATGGGCGCTCTTCACTGTCCGGAGTTCACTCCGGATCTCCGCCTGGCCCGGCCGCCTGCGCCGGCGGCGAAAGAGGGCGAAACCGAAAAAGGGGGCGGATGACTGATGCGGCGGGAGATTGAAATTCTGTGTCTGCTCTTTCTCGGATATTTGTGCTTCATGATCGGTCTGCGCGCAGACGACATTGGCTTCCGGGTGCTCTTCTTCATCCTCACCGCAGTTTTCCTTCTCGCGATCTTTCGGCCGAAGGAAGCCCCCTGAGCGGCCAATCTCCTTTTCGGCGGTGTAGCTCAAGCGGTTAGAGCATGCGGCTCATATCCGCAGTGTTGGGGGTTCGAGTCCCTCCACCGCCACCAATTTGACTGACCCCCCCTCCCGGCCCCCCCGGGCCCATCCGAGGAGGTTCCCATGGGGAATCGCCCATCCGCCGCCTCCCCCCGCGAGACCGTCCGCGCGTTTGAGGCGAAGCTCCGCAAGGGATGGGAGCGCTGCGGCCTCGGCGGGGGGCCCGGCCCCGGCGGGGGGCCCGGCCCCAGCGAGGGGCGCGGCCCCCTCATCGTCGGCTTCTCGGGCGGGGGCGATTCGACGGTCCTCCTCCTCTCGGCCGCCTCCCTCCTCGAAGCCTCTGGCAAGGCGCCGAAAACTTCTCTTCTGGCCCTCCACATCGATCACGGCCTTCGGCCCGAGGGGGCCGAGCGCGACGCCGCCCACGCCGAGCGTCTGTGCAAGGAGCGGGAGATCCCCTTCCGCCGCCTCCGCGTGCGGGTGGAGGGGGCCGAGGATGTCGGGCTCGAGGCGGCCGCGCGCCGGGCCCGCCGGGCGGCCTACCTCGCGGCGGCGCGCGAGGCGGGCGCGGGCGCCGTCGCCCTGGGCCACACCCAGGACGATCAGGTCGAGACCGTCCTCATGCGCCTCTTCGAGGGAAGCGGCCTCCACGGCCTCTCGGGGATTCGTCCCGTCTCCCCCCTCGGCCCGGCGGCGGAGGGAGGAGGCCCGGAGGCGGAGGGGGAAGGACAGATCGTCCTCCTCCGTCCCCTCCTCGGGGTCACGCGCGCCGAGGCGCGGGCCTACCTCGCCGCCCTCGGGGTGGAGTGGGTGGAGGATGAGACGAACGAGGACGAGCGCCGCCTCCGCAACCTCTTCCGGCGGAGGGTGCGCCCCGCCCTCGAGGAGGCCCTGGGGGCGGGCGCGGGCGCACGGGTGGCGGCCAGCGCGGCCCACCTCGCCGCCGCCCTCGAGGTCCTCGATGAAGCCGTCCGCGAGGCCGAGAGATCCTATCTCTCCGAGGAGGGGGGGGAGGTGCGCGTCGCGCCCCTCCCGGCCGTGGCGGCGCTCCCCCAGGCCGTGCGCGCGGGCCTCTGGAGGGCCGCCCTTGATCGCGCCGGCGGTGCGCCGAGAGGACGAAAGCCCCTCGAGCGGCTCATCGAGGGGATGGACCGCCTGGCCCGGGAGGGGGGCCCCGCCGCCCGGCTCGACCTTCCCGGGGGGCTCGAGGCGCGCCGCGCCTACGCCGCCCTCGCCGTCGGGCCGCCCCGGCCCGCGCGCCAGGTCACGGAGGAAGCCGTCCCGCTCCGGATTCCGGGGCGCACCGTCCATCCCAGCCTCGGCCTTGCGGTCGAAGCCCGCCTCCATGAAAGGGAGGGGGGAAAGGGGGGGAAGGGGGGAGATCCTCCCGGGACGGACGGGATGTCGGCTTGGCTGGACGTGGACCTGCTGGGAGAAGGGGCGGTGCTGCGAAGGCGGCGGGCGGGGGACCGCTTCCGGCCCGGGCGGGGCCGCAAGGACCGCAAGCTGAAGGATTTCTTCATCGACCGGAAGATCCCGCGCGGGGAGCGCGACGCCATCCCCCTGATCGCCGTCGGGGGGGAGGTGGGGTGGGTCATCGGTCACTCCGTCTCGGCCTCCTTCCGGGCGAAGCGCGGCGCGCGGCGCAAGGTCCTCCTGCGCGCCGCCCCCCTCGCGGGAGAGCCCGAGCCCCCTGCGGGGGAGGATGCCCCTCCCCGGAATCGCCCATTGGACGGGCGGGCGGATTCTTGATAGCCTTGGCTGTTGGCGGATTATTTTCGGTTTTCTCGAAGATGCGGGTAAAAGGACGGCGAATTGAACCAGTTCTATAAGAATCTCGCGCTCTGGCTCATCATCGGCCTCATCATGGTCGGCCTCTTCCAGGCCTTCAGCGGCGCCCGCTCGATGAACCGCAGCGTGGTCTACAGCGACTTCATGCGGGCGGTGAGCGACGGCCAGGTGAGCGAAGTCCTCATCCAGGGGAAGAGCATCCGCGGGCGCTACATCAACGGGAAGGTCTTCCACACCTACGCCCCCGAAGACCCGAGCATGATCGGCACCCTTCGCAAGAAGGGGATCCGCATCAACGTTCAGCCGGCCGAGCAGAACTCCTGGTACATGAACCTCCTCCTCAGCTGGTTCCCGATGCTCATCCTCCTGGGCGTGTGGATCTTCTTCATGCGCCAGATGCAAATGGGCGGCTCCAAGGCCCTCTCCTTCGGCAAGAGCAAAGCGCGCCTGGTGGGCGAGGCCGCGAAGAAGAAAGTCACCTTCAAGGACGTGGCCGGAATCGAGGAGGCCAAAGAGGAGCTTGAGGAGATCGTCGAGTTCCTCTGCGACCCCCAGAGGTTCACCCGCCTGGGCGCCCGCATCCCCAAGGGCGTGCTCCTGGTGGGCCCGCCCGGGACGGGCAAGACCCTCCTCGCGCGCGCCATCGCGGGCGAGGCCGACGTTCCCTTCTTCCAGAGCAGCGGCTCCAACTTCGTCGAGATGTTCGTCGGGGTCGGCGCCTCGCGCGTGCGCGATCTCTTCGAGCAGGGGAAGTCGAACGCCCCCTGCATCATCTTCATCGACGAGATCGACGCCGTGGGCCGCCACCGCGGCGCGGGCCTGGGGGGCGGCCACGACGAGCGCGAGCAGACGCTGAACCAGCTCCTCGTCGAGCTGGACGGATTCGAGTCGAACGACGGGGTCATCCTCATCGCCGCGACGAACCGCCCCGACGTCCTCGACCCGGCCCTGCTCCGCCCGGGCCGCTTCGATCGGCAGGTCGTCGTCCCCCTGCCGGACATCAAGGGGCGCACCCAGATTCTCAAGATCCACGCCGATAAAGTCTCCCTCGCCGATGACGTCGACCTGGAGGTGATCGCCCGCGGCACCCCGCGCTACCCCGGGTCCGACCTGGCCAACCTCCTGAACGAGGCGGCCCTCCTCGCCGCCCGCAAGGGCAAGAAAGCGGTCGGCATGCCCGACCTGTTCGAGGCCAAGGACAAGGTCATGATGGGCAAAGAGCGGCGGAGCATGGTGCTGAGCGAGAAGGAGAAGAAGAGCACGGCCTATCACGAGGCCGGCCACGCTCTCGTCACCCTCCTCCTTCCGCGGACCGACCCGGTGGAGAAGGTGACCATCATCCCGCGCGGCTTCTCGCTCGGGAGCACCTGGTCCCTCCCCGAGGAGGACCGCTACAGCGAGGACAAGGACTTCCTCCTCGATCGCGTCGCCACCCTCATGGGGGGGCGCGCCTCCGAGATGCTCGTCCTCGGGGAGCTGACGACGGGCGCCAAGATGGATATTCAGACGGCCACCGACCTGGCGCAAAAAATGGTTTGCGAGTGGGGAATGAGCGAGACCCTCGGCCCCCTCGCCTACGGAAAGAAGAATGAGCAAATCTTCCTCGGGCGGGAGATCGCCCAGCACCGCGACTACAGCGAGGCGATCGCCATCGCCATCGACGCCGAGGTGAAGAAGATCGTCGTCGGGAACTTCGACCGGGCCATGAACCTGCTCAAGGATAACCGCGAAAAGCTCGACCTGCTCGCCAACGCCCTCCTCGAGTACGAAACGATCGACGCCAAGGACCTCCAGTGCCTGATGGACACGGGCGAGATGCCCAAGGGCCGGAAGACGGCGGCCGAGGCGGCCTCGGCGGCCGAGCCGGCGCCCCCCGCCGCCGAGGCGGAGGAGGACGCCCCGCCTGCGCCGAAGGGCTCCCGCCCCTCGCCGCCCGACTTGGCGCCCGGCCAGGCCTGAGAAAGGGCCGGGTCCCCGCGGCCCCCGCGCGCTCCATCTCTCACACCCCCCTATCTTGCGGACTCCCGCGGCCGGGCTGGCGATTCGCCCCGAAACGGGAGGTTTTTCGCCCCTCTCCGCGGCCCGCGCCTCCCGCCGGGGCCGCCGCGGGGGCGCAAAACCCGATATAATCGACCCGGGCGCCCGGTGAGGCGGCGGACTCCGCCGCGGGGCCCGAAGGGGGAGAGCGGCGTGCCGAAGCTGTGCGTGAACGTGGATCACGTGGCCACCGTGCGGCAGGCGCGCCGGACGGACGAGCCCGATCCGGTGGGGGCGGCCCTCATCGCCGAGCGCTCCGGCGCGATCGGGATCACGGTCCACCTGCGCGAGGACCGCCGCCACATCCAGGACCGCGACCTCCGCCTCATCGCCCAGGTCGTGCGGGGGAAGCTGAACATGGAGATGGCCCCGGTGGAGGAGATGCGGAAGATCGCCCTGGAGATCGCCCCCGCCCAGGCCACCCTCGTGCCCGAGCGGCGCGAGGAGGTGACGACCGAGGGGGGGCTCGACGCCGCCGGCCAGAGCGCCCGCTTGGCGCCGATCGCGGAGTCGATCAAAGAGGCCGGAATCATCCTCAGCCTATTCGTCGATCCCGTCCCCGCCCAGCTCGAGGCGGCCCGGGAGCTCGGCGCCGACTACGTCGAGCTGAACACGGCGGCCTACTCCGAGGCCCGGGGGAGGGAGGACGTCCTGCGGGAGCTGACGGCCCTTCGCGAGGCCGCCGAGCAGGCCCATTCGCTCGGCCTCGGCGTTCACGCCGGCCACGGGCTGACCTACCTGAACGTCGAGCGCGTCGCCGCCCTCCCCCGCCTGGAGGAGCTCAACATCGGCCACAGCATCGTCTCCCACGCCATCTTCGTGGGCTTCGAGCGGGCCGTGCGCGAGATGGCCGGCCTCATCGACAACCCCGGGGCGTCCTGACCCATGGCCCGCCCAGTCGTCACCGCCGAGGAGATGGGGCGCGCCGACGCCCGCGCCGTCGAAATTTTCGGGATCCCCTCGGCCTGCCTTATGGAGACGGCGGGCGCCCGCGCGGCCGAGGAGATCTGGCGCCGCTTCGGGCGGGCCGGCCTCCGCGTCGCCGTCGCCGCCGGGAAGGGGAACAACGGAGGGGACGGGTTCGTCATCGCCCGCCACCTCCTGAACCGGGGCGCGCGCGTGCGCCTCTTCACCCTCTTTCCGCCCGAGGAGGCCGAGGGCGATCCGGCGGTGTTTCTGGGCGTTCTGCGCAAGATGGGCCTCGAGGCCGAGCCGGCCGCGGACAAGGAGGGCCTCGAGCGCCTCGCCGCCGCCGCGGGGGAGAGCGACCTCCTGGTGGACGCCATCCTGGGGACCGGCTTCCGCCCCCCGGCCCGCGGCCACGTCGCCGAGGCGCTCAAGATTCTCGCCCCGATCGAGACGGCCGCCGCCGCCGTGGACATTCCCTCGGGGCTGGACGCCACCTCGGGGGGGGCGGATCCCCCCCACCTGCGGGCGCGCCTCACCCTCACCTTCAGCGCCCTCAAGCGGGGCCACCTCCTCATGCCCGCCGCCGGGCACGCGGGCGAGGTCGTCTGCCTCGACATCGGAATCCCCCCGGAATGCCTCGCCGAGGAGAGCGCCTCCCTTCGCCTCACCGAGGCGGCCGACATCGCCGCCATGCTCCCGCCCCGCTCCCCGGACGCGCACAAGGGGGACTTCGGCCAGCTCCTCCTGGTGGCCGGCTCAACCGGAATGACGGGCGCCGCCCTGATGGCCGCCATGGCCGCCCTTCGGATCGGCGTGGGACGGGTGACGCTCGCCGTTCCCGAGCCCGTCGTCTTCGCCGTCGAGACGGGCCCCCCCGAGGTGATGGCCCTCGCGCTTCCGGCCACCTCGGCCGGCTCGCTCGATTCGGCCGCCTTCGAGATGATCCTCGAGCGGGCGACCGGCATGGACGCCCTCGTCGTCGGGCCCGGCCTCACCACCCATCCGCGGACGGTGGAGCTCGTCCAGCGCCTCATCCAGCATCTGGAAACGCCCATCGTGTTGGACGCCGACGGCCTGAACGCCCTCTCGCAGGATCTCACCGTCCTCGACGGAACGCGGACCGAGCTGCTCCTCACCCCCCATTCGGGGGAGATGGCCCTCCTCGCCGGAATGTCCGCCGAGGAGGTCGGGCGGGACCGCGTGAACCTGGCCATCGAATTCGCCGCGCGCAACCGCCTCCACATCGCCCTCAAGGGAGCGGGCACCATCATCGGCGCCCCCCGGGGGGAGGCCTGGATCAACCCGACGGGCAGCGCCGCCCTGGCCACGGCCGGGACGGGCGACGTCCTCGCCGGGGCGGTCGGGGGGCTCCTGGCGCAATCCCTCTCGCCCGAGCAGGCTCTGGTGGCCGGGGTCTACCTCCACGGCCTGGCCGGCGACATCGCCGCCCAAAAGGCGGGCGGCGTGGGCCTCACGGCCACCGACCTGCTTCCCGCCCTCCCGCTCGCCCGGGCCCAGGCGCTCGAGGAAGGACGGGATTGAGCCTGCCCGCGCCCGCGCTTCTCGTGCGGGAGAGCGCCTCGCCCGAGGAGACCGAAGAGATCGGCCGCGGCCTCGCCCGCCGCCTCGGGCCGGGCGCCGTGGTTCTCCTCTACGGCGGCATCGGGGCGGGCAAGAGCGTCCTCGCGCGCGGCCTCATCCAGGCCCTCCCGGGGGGAGAGGGGCGGGCCGTCCCTAGCCCCACCTTCGTCTTCGTTCGCCACTATCCGACCACGCCCCCCGTCCATCACGTGGATCTCTACCGCATGCCCGGCGGCTTCGACCCGGGCGAGCTGGGCCTGGACGAACTG
>JAZGDQ010000008.1:0-2248 GCA_036477985.1 bacterium | reverse complement strand
CCCGCGGTGAAGACCCCCGCGGTGAAGACCAAGGTCTCCGGATTCGACGGGGCGGTTCTCGTCCATGTGCCCTCCGGGTGGTTCCGCATGGGGAGCAAGCGGGGCGACCCGGACGAGCGCCCTCCCCGGCGCATCTTCGTCTCCGCCTTCTGGTTCGACCGCCTCGAGGTCGAGGCCGCCCGCTTCGCGCGCTTCGTCGAGCTGACGGGCTATCGCACGACGGCCGAGCGCGCGGGCTGGGGCTGGGTGTGGGACGCCTCCCTGCGGAAGGGGAAGGGGGGGTGGAGGAAAGTGCGCGGCGCCTCGTGGCGAAATCCCTCGGGCCCGGGACGGGGGTGGAAGGAGGAGCCCCGCCAGCCGGTGTCCCAGGTGAGCTGGAAGGACGCCGAGGCATACTGCCAGTGGGCGGGCCGCCGCCTCCCGACCGAGGCCGAATGGGAGCGGGCCGCCCGGGGCGGGGACGGGCGGGAGTATCCCTGGGGGAGCGCCCGCGAGCCGGGGCGGGCGAATCTGAAGGGGGGGAAGGACGGCTTCCCCGGCGTGGCGCCCGTGGGCCGCTTCGAGAAGGGCGCGAGCCCCTTCGGGGCGCTCGACATGTCGGGCAACGTCTGGGAGTGGGTGGCGGACCGCTACATGGCGAACGCCTACCGGAAGATGGCCGAGCGCGAGCCGCACGGGCCGGCGCAGGGGAAGACCCGCGTGGTGCGCGGCGCCTCCTGGGGGAGCCCCATCGCCTGGGCCACGACCCACAACCGCTATCACCGCCTCTCCGGCTACCGGAACAACAAGATCGGCTTCCGCTGCGCCACCGGAGAGGGCGCCTAGCGGGAGGCTGCGCCTAGCAGGAGGCTGCGCCTGGCGGGGGTTGAACCTGGCAGAGTCTGAGCTTGGCGGAGGCTGCGCCTAGGCGTGAATTTCAACTGCGTTGTTCAGCGGCCTGATTCTGTTGCATTTTCCCTCCCCCTCGCTCGACTGAGCTCGTCGCAGGCCGGGGGAGGGTCAGGGAGGGGGAGCGAGTCGTCCCTCCCCCCAGTCGCCCTCGCGGGCGCCACCTCCGCTCGACTGAGCTCGTCGCAGGCCGGAGGGAGGGGGAGAAAAAAGCAACCCTCCCAGAGGGCAGGATAAAAAAGCGTGGTCCCGGGGCAGGAGCGAATGCGACGCTATCTCCAGGCGCCCTCGGCGCGGGACGCCCCTCGCCGCCCCTTCGGGGTTGTCTCCCGGGGGAGGAATCGGTCGAAATATTCGGCGGGTCCTATTTCCGCTGGAGCAGCTCGATGCTCACCCCGTCGGGCGCCTCGATGAAGGCGATGCGCGCGACTGTGCCGAAGTCGCGGGGCTCGACCGTGAACTTCACGCCCTTTTCCTTGAGCGCCGCGCAGTAGCCGTCGAAGTCCCCCGAGACCTTGAAGGCGAAGTGATCCGAGCCCCACTCGAGGCCGCCCTTGGGCGAGGCCGCCTCCCCCGGGCGCTGGCCCCGGACGATGATCCGCGCCCCCTCGAACTCGAGGTAGATCTGGGGCGCGCCCTGAATCTCCTGGCTGTTCGAGATCTTCCCGCCCAGGTTGTCCACGAACCAGGAGGCGGTGGCCTCGGGCGTTTGGCTGATGATGTGGACGTGATCGAACTGAATCGCTCCCTCGCTCATGGGGGTCTCCTGTGGGGCTCAGCCGGCCCAGGTGATGTCGCCGAACTCGCCGGGCCGGGGGCGGCCCGCCGCCTCGAAGACGGCGAACTCTTTTTTGCTGTCCGCGACGGTGGAGTTCGCCCCGTGGCCGGGGTAGAGAACGGTATCGTCCGGGAGGGTGAACACCTTGCGCTTGATCGAGTCGATGTTGGTGCGGAGGTCCTCCGAGCTCTTGGTCCGCCCCGGCCCGCCGGGGAAGATGACGTCCCCGCAGACGCAGTGGCCCGGATAGAGGAACATGAGCATGCCGCGGCAATGGCCGGGCGCGAGGATGGCCCGCAGGGAGATGTTCCCGAAGGCGATCTCGTCCCCGTCGTTGATCTCGAAGTCGCCCTTGACGCCGAACTCCCGCGCGTCCTCGGGGTGGAGGCCCAGGGGGGCGCCCGCGCGCCTTCGCACCTCGCCCAGGGCGTCGATGTGGTCGCCGTGGCAGTGGGTCTGTAGGATGTATTTCACCTTCGCCCCCCCGCAGGCGGCCATGATGGGATCGGCCGATTGGGAGGTGTCGATGATGACGCACTCGCCCGTTCCCTTGCAGGTGAGGACGTAGACGTTGTTGCTGTA
>JAZGDQ010000079.1:0-13051 GCA_036477985.1 bacterium | reverse complement strand
GGAGTCGTCGTTCTCCACCCCCCAGCAGATGCGCCACATGAACTGCTCGGCCACCTCGATGTTCATGAGCATCTCGGCGAGCATGTGGCGCACGGTCAGGTGCTCGATGATGGGCTTTCCGCCCTGGATGCGCTCCTTCGCGTTTTGGTGGCAGAAGTCGAAGACGGCGCGAGAGAGGCCCGTGTTGCAGGCGGCCAGCTCGGCGCTCCCCCGGAAGACGGTGGCGTTCGTGCGGTAGCCGCCGTTCAGGTCTCCGAGGATGTCGTCCTTGTGGATGCGCACGTTGTCGAAAAACGTCTCGCCGTTCGGGTAGAGGCGGTAGCCCATCTTGTTGTGGATCCGCCCGTAGGAGACACCCTCTGCGTCCCCGGGCACGATGAAGCAGGTCGTGCCGTCGTGGACCGGAACGTCCGCGTCGGTGCGCGCGTAGACGAGCAGGATCTTGGAGAAGCTCACGAGGGAGCAGAACCGTTTCACCCCGTTGAGGACGTAGTGGTCGCCGTCCTTCACCGCCATGGTGCGGAGCCCCAGCCCCTTCTTGCCCTGGCGCAGGATGTTGTCCGAACCGTAGTCGGGCTCGGTCATGAGGAAGGAGCCGACGCAGTCGTCGTCCTCGGCGAACAACTTCAGCCACTTGTCCTTCTGGGCCTCGGTTCCGCACTTGGCGAGGGCGGTCGAGACCTTCCAGCACTGGCTCAGGCACTTGATCAGGCCGATCTCGATCTGGGCCCCCGTCCACAGGGCGAGCGCCTTCGTCGTGGTCTCGGCGCCGATGCCCCCGTACTCCTCGGGGACGGCGATGGTCCGAAGGCCCACCTTCGATGCCTTGCGGATGAGCTCGGCCGGGTAGCAATCCCGCGGGTCGGGGCGGGCGTCGATCTCGGCCGCCACCGGGGCCACCTCCCGCTCCATGAAATCGCGCGTCAGTTGGGCCAGGGCAAGCTGCTCTTCGGTGAAGGGATATTGCATGAATCCTTCCTTTCGCAGGTTGGATGCGCGTCCTAACCCGGGGCCGTTCGGTGGGACGAGCCGGATGAAAAACTGAAACCCAGAGGGTAGCGGTATCGTCTCAGGGACGAAGTGTCAACACGGATAGGGGTTTGGGCCAAACCGCCGGGGGATCGAACGGCTCAATCCGGGTAAGGGAGCGGGTCGGTCTCGCCCGCCTCGGCGAATCCCCGCCGCCGCAGGACGCAGGCGTCGCAGCGGCCGCAGGGGCGCCCCTCCGCGTCCGGATCGTAGCAGGAGAGGGTGAGGGAGAAGTCCACCCCCAGCTCCAGCCCCTTGCGGATGATGTCGGCCTTTCGCATCGAGATGAGGGGGGTGCGGATGGTGACGGCGCCCTCCCCCGCCCCCTCCACGCCCGCCTTCGTCGCCAGCCGGGCCATCCGCTCGAAGGCCTCGATGTACTCGGGCCGGCAGTCGGGGTAGCCCGAGTAGTCGAGGGCGTTCACCCCGATGAAGAGGTCCGAGGCCCCCTTCACCTCGGCCAGGGCCAGGGCGTAGCTCAGGAAGATGGTGTTGCGCGCCGGAACGTAGGTGACGGGGATTCCCTCCCCGATGTCGGCCCGGTCCTTGGGCACCTCGATGTCGTCGGTGAGGGCGCTGCCGCCGATGGCGCGCATGTCGATGGGCACGACGGTGGGGCCGGCGGCGCCCAGGGCGGCGGCCACCCGGCGGGCCGAGTCGAGCTCGAGGCGGTGGCGCTGGCCGTAGTCGAAGGTGAGCGCCTCGCAGCGGCGCCCCTCCGCGCGGGCGATGGCGAGGACCACCGCCGAGTCCATCCCCCCGCTCAGGAGGACTACCGCAGTTCCCGTCTCACCCACGGCCGGACCTCGGGCTCTCTCTCGGGGAGGATGAGGAGCGCCCCCTCCGCCGCGCCGTCTCCCGCCTCCAGGGCGGGGCGCTCGGCCGAGGGCAGATCCTCTCTCATGAACCGGACCCGGAGGCGGTAGGGAGGGCCCACCTCGGTCTCCACCTCGGTCCGGATGTGGGAGGCCAGCCAGTTTCCGCGCTCGCGGGGATCGACGAGGGCGACGGCCCCCCCGAGAAGCTCCCAATCGCGGCCGAGAAGCTCCACCTTCATCCACAGGCCCGTGCGGGGCGGGGCGCCCGGATACAAGATGAGGCCCGCCAGGTCGACCCGGCGGCCGGTGCGCTTCCATCCCCAGCGCTGGATGGTCCGCGGGTCCTTGTTCAGGACCTGAAGGCTCGATATGGGGAGCATTCATCCTCCTGCCGGCGCGCCCGCAAGGGGGGGTTGGGCGCCTCCGCCGGGCGGGGCCGTCCGCCTCCCCTTCATCTCGCCCCCGGCGGGCGGTTGTATTAGGATACCGTTTTCGTCCCTCGGACCCAACCTCGCAAGCCCAACCCAGGCGGAGGGAGCGCCATGCCGACCGCGACGGTGAACGGCGTAAACCTGAACTACAACGTGCGGGGCGATGGGCCTCCCCTCGTCCTCCTCCACGGCTTCACCGCCTCGGGCTACGTGTGGGAGCCGGCCCAGGAATTTCTCGCCGCGCGCGCCAAGGTGTTCACCCTGGACATCCGCGGCCACGGGGATTCGGAAAAGCCGCCCGGCCCCTACAGCATCCAAGGGTTCGCCGACGACCTCCTCGCCCTCCTCAACTTCCTCGGGCTGGATAAAGTGGACCTGATGGGCCACAGCATGGGAGGCCGGACCGCCCTTCTCTTCGCCCTCGGGCACGGCGATCGGCTGAGCCGCCTCATGCTCGTCGGCGCCTCGGGCGCCCCCCCGAAGGGGGAGTTCCGCGACCGCTTCCTCACCCTCAAGCGGGTGGCCGCCGAGGAGGGGGTGGCGGCGGTCCGCGATCATCCCCTCGTCGCCTCCGTCCTCCCGCGCAGCTTCACCGAGGGCGCCGGCGGGGAGGCCCACCGCGCCCGCTACATGAAGAACACCCCGGAGGGCATCGGGGCGATCTGCGACGCCGTCCTCAACATGGAGGATCTCACCGGCCGCCTGGGCGAGATCGAAACCCCCGCCTGGGTCTGCGTCGGGGAGAACGAGCGGCCCGGGCAGGCGGCCTTCTCGAAGCTGTGCGAGGAGCGGATTCCGGTCTGCACCCGCGCCGTCGTCGCCGGCTCCGGGCACTTTCCGATGCAGGACAACATCGAGGGCTTCCAGGCCGCCCTCGCCGCGTTTCTGGATAAAATTCCCGTTACTTGAAAGCCGAAAGGAGAGCGACGTGACCCGAGACGAAGCGGCGGCCTTCCTCGATAAGGAGACCCGCGGCATACTCTCCACCCTGCTGCCGGACGGGAACTCCCACCCCACCCCGGTCGTCTTCGCCCCCTTGAACGGGGACATCGAGATCTCCTCGAGCCGGGACCGCGTGAAGACCCGCAACCTCGAGAAAGACCCCCGGGCCACCCTCTGCGTCATCCCCGAGGCCTTCCGCCCCTACCTCTGCGTCGAGGGGCGGATCACACTGGTGGACGACCCGGACGGGCAAAAGAACCTCGCCCTCTACCGGCGGATCACCGGAAAGGACCCGGACGACACCGCGGAATACCTCGAGGCCATGAAGAAGGAAAAGCGCCTCATCCTGCGCCTCTCGATGGACCGCCTCTACCCCCTCACAGGCTGAGGCCCCGCCTCTCGGGCTGAGGCGCAGCCTCTCGGGCCAAGGCCCCGCCTCCCGGCCGAGGCCCCGCCTTCAGATCAGGCGCTCGAGCCGCTCCATCGCCTCGGGCGGAAGGGGCTTTCCGTCCGAGACGGCGGCGTTCTCGGCCACGCGCTCGACCTTTCCCGTCGCCGGGATGAGGGTGGAGACGGCGGGGTCCGAGAGGAGGCACTTGAGGAGGGCCTGCCCCGGGGTGCGCACCCCGTAGGGGGCGAGGAAGGCGAGATCCGCCCGGGAGAGGGCGGCCGTCAGGCTGCTTCGGGAGAAGATGGGCTGGATCGGGGTCATGACGATGACGCCCAGGTCCATCTCCCGCGCCAGGGGGAGGAGGGCGCGGCGGCACTCCCGCTCCCCCAGGTGATAGGGAATCTGGACGGTGTCGTAGAGGCCCGTCCGCATGGCCTCCATCATCTCGGGAAAGTTGGACGGGCGGTAGTCGGTGATCCCGATGAAGCGGACCCGCCCCTCGCGCTGAAACTCCTGCATCACCGGCGTCACCCTCCGCCAGCCCGCCATGTTGTGGATCTGAAGAAGGTCGATCGTATCGGTGCGGAGAAGCTTGAGGGAGCGCTCGATGCTGGCCCGGGCCGAGGCCGCGTCGCGCTCGAGCACCTTGGTGGCGATGAGGGCCTCCCCCCGCCTCGCCTCCAGCGCGCGCCCGAGGACGTCCTCGGCCTCGCCGTACATGGGGGCCGTGTCGAAGAAATTGAGCCCCCGGCCGAGCGCCTCGGCCGCGATCTGCGCGCAATGGGCGGCGGCGGCCCTCCCCGAGACGTCGAACGTCCGGTAGGTGCCCATCCCGATCTCGCCCACGCGCAGGCCCGTGCGGCCGAGGGTGCGGTATTCCACGGCGCGATCCTTCTCGAATGAATGCGGGGATAGCGGCCCCGGAGAGAGAGGGTCCGCTCGGCGGCGCGGCCGGTCGCCCGGCGGCGCGCCCGGGCCCGGGCCTTCCTATATCGAGCGCCGCACGTGCTCCATGAAATCCTGGGCGTGGGTGAAGTCCGGCTTCAGGGAGATCGCCTGCTCCAGGCTCCGGATCGACTCCACCTTGTCCCCACTGTGGAAGAACGCGCGGCCGAGGTTGAAGAAGAGAACCGGATCCTTCGGGTCGATCTCGATGGCGCGGCGGTAGTGCATGAGCGCCTGCTCGTAGAACTCCTGCTTGCGCAGGAGGATGCCCATCTCGTTGAAGGTGTGCTTGTTCTCTTTCTTGTAGAGCTCCTCGTTCTGGCCCAAATTGGCGAACACTTCCTTGGCCTTCTCGGTGTCCCCCGTGCCGATGTAGGACTTGCCGAGGCCGAAGTTCGCCTTCACGTTTTTTTTGTCGACCTTGATGGCGTTCCCGAACTCGTACTGGGCGCTGTGGAACTCCTCCTTCTCGAGATGAATCTCGCCCTGGCGGACCAACTTGTGGACTTTCATCTCCTTCGGCGTTTTTTCGGGCTCCTTTTCCTCCTCATCGACCTGGAAGCGCTTACCGAAATCCTCGCGCGAGATCCGCTCGGCCTCCATCCCGGTGGAGGTGTCCTTCAGGGTGAGGTACTCCAGGACGATGGTCCCGTCCTCCTCCTCCCGCGCCCAATAGCGGATCTTCTCGTTCAGGTTGCCGGTGAGGACCTTCATCTCGAAAAAGACGCCCTCGATCTTCCCCTCAACCACTTTCGGTCTCCCGCTCGCAGCCCCCTCTCCCCCGGAGGATTCGCCCCGGGGAAGGGGGTGTTGAGCCCATCGGCCCGCCGCGCCGGGCGGTGCGGAAAACGGCGCCAGGACCCTGCTCCGCCCGGGGAACGGCTCAGGCGGCGGCCTTTTTCAGGATCCCGCGAAATCCCTCCAGAACCGCCTCCCCGTAGCAGGGAGGGGGATTCACCTCGGCCAGTCTACCATTCTCGAACCGTTTTTCGGAGGCGTAGGGATTGTGAATCACCTCGCCCGAGGGGAGGAAAAGGGTGGGGCTCGTCATGGGGAGCCCCTCCTCGTCCCGAAGGCGCATCGCCTCGCGGTAGTCCTCCATGGTCCGCTCTCTGTGCCGGCCCGCCCGCAGGTCCTCGCCGATGGGGCCGGGGTCGAGTCCCGAATCGGCGGCGAGCGCGCAAAGGACCTCCTCCTCATTGATCCGCCGGCCCTCGTAGAAGAAGGCGCGCCGGATCTTGAGGTCGAACGCCTGGGCCTTTTCCGGATCCTGCGCGTAGGCGCTCACGTAGGCCTCGAAGGCGGGCAGGGTGGAGGCGAGGTACTCCTCGTGGGGCCAGGCCCGGCAGGGGCAAAGGGGCTCCTGGACGGCGACGAGCGGCCACTCCTGGTCCACGATGTGGCGCGGGGCCGGGCGCTCGTTGATGAGCTCAAGAGAGAAGGCCCGATACTTGAGGCGGACGCGCCCCTCGAATTCGGGCAGGACGGCGTTCAGCCGCGCCGCGGCCAGATACGCCCAGGGTCAGTGGTACTCGTGAAAAATCTCGATGACGGCGGGCTCCGGCATGTTCGCTCCTCTTCGGAAAGCGCGGCCCTATTCGCGTCCGCGCAGATGTTCGAAGGCGCTGCTCATCTCCCCCATCGCCAGGGCGGGCCGTGGCGGCATTCACCGAGAATGGCCCTGGCTTCGGCCGAAATCACGTTGTCCCAAACGGCCATCTCGCCCTCTCCGGGGAATCGCCCGGCGGAAGCCGGGAGCGGAGAAATTCTACCGGACCCCCCCGGAGGGGGCAACGGGCCGCCGCCGGCGGGGGGCGAGGGGGGCGCGGGGGCGCGCGGGGCCGCCGGGGGGCGGCTGTGTGCTATCATTTCGGGGGCGCGACGATTCCGAGGAGGCGAGGATGAACCCCACCGAAGATCGGCTGGCCGCGCTCCTCTCGCGGGCGCGCACGATCGCCGTCGTCGGCCTCTCGGACCTTCCCCACCGCACGAGCCACCGGATCGCCTCCTACCTCCAGGCCGCCGGCTACCGGATCGTCCCCGTCAACCCCCGGGTGCGCGAGGTCCTCGGGGAGCGGGCCTACCCCCGCCTCGCCGAGGTCGAGGAGGCGGTGGACATCGTCGACGTATTCCGCCGACGGGAGGCCATCCCCTCCTTGGCCGAGGAGTTTCTGGAGATGCCCGAGCGCCCGGCCGCCTTCTGGATGCAGAAGGGCCTCTCCGAGGGGGAGAGCGCCCGCCGGCTCGAGGCGTCGCGCGTCGAGGTGGTCCAGAACATGTGCATCAAGACCGCCCACCGCCGGCTCATGACGGACCGCGGCCTCGAATGAGGGCCTCGCCATGCGATCGCGCCGCGTCGTCTCCTACGCCCTAACGGCTCTTTTCCTGATGGGATTCTTCCGCTTCCTCGAAAATTTCATGCTCTACCACCCGTCCTCGGTCATCGACCTCACCCCGGCCGCCTACTCGGTTCCCTTCGAGGACGTTCGCTTCGAGGCCGCCGACGGAACCCGCCTCCACGCCTGGTACGCCCCGCCCCCCGAGGCGGACGGCCCCGTCCTCCTGTGGGCGCACGGCAACGCCGGCAACCTCGCCCACCGGGCGGAGAACGTGGCCGCCTTCCGCCGCGAGGCCCGCGCCGGGGTCTTCATCTTCGACTACCGGGGCTTCGGCCTGAGCGAGGGCTCCCCCGGAGAGGAGGGGCTCTACTCCGACGCGCGCGGGGCCTACGCCTGGCTCCGCACGCGCGTCCCCCCCGAGCGCCTCTTCCTCTTCGGGCGATCCCTGGGCGCGGCCGTCGTCGTGAAGCTGGCGGCCGAGGGCGTTCAGGCGCGGGGCCTCATCCTCGAGAGCCCGTTCGAGAGCCTGGTCGCGATGGGGCGCAACATCTTCCCCTTCCTGCCGGTGAGCTGGATCGTGTCCCAGAAGTTCGACAACGCCGCCCTCCTCCCCTCGGTGCGGATGCCCGTCTTCATCCTCCACGGCGACGCCGACCAGATCGTCCCCTTCGAGCAGGGGAAGCGGCTCTTCGAGGCGGCCCCCGCGCCCAAGCGCTTCTACCGAATCCCGGGCGCGGGCCACAACGGAACCTACCTGCTGGGGGGCCCTCCCTACTGGGAGGCGTGGCGGGCCTTCCTGCGGAATCCCGAGGGCGGCTAGGCGGGCGGCCTCGCCTCTCCCCCGCCCCGGCCGCGCATGGGCGGGCGGGCGCGGTCGAAGGCGGAGAGGAAATCGCTCACGAAGGGATCGTTCGGCTCCCGGCACAAGCGCTCGGGCTCGTCCACCTGGAGAATCCTCCCCTCGCGCATGACGGCAATGCGGTCGGCGAGCTGGAAGGCGTCGTCCAGGTCGTGGGTGACGAGGAGGGAGATCGCCCCCATCTCCTCGTGCACCCGGCGGATCTCGGCGCGCACCCGGCGCTTCGCCACCGGGTCGATGTTCGACATGGGCTCGTCCATGAGGAAGACGCGCGGGGGAATGGCCATCGAGCGGCCGATGGCCACCTTCTGCTGCTGGCCCGCGCTGAGCTGGTTCGGAAAGCGGGAGGAGAGCTCCTGGCCGATTCCCACCCGGCGCATCACGGCGGCCACCCGCTGCGAAATGGCCTCGGGCAGCCAGCGGCGCACCTTGAGGGCGAAGCCCAGGTTGCTGAAGCGGCCCGGGTTGTGCACCCGCATGTGGGGCCAGAGGGCGTAGTTCTGGAAGATGAGCTGAACCCCGCGGCGCCCGATGGGGATGTCGTTGAGGCGGTTCCCGTCGAGGTAGATGTGGCCGCCGTCGGGCTTCTCCACGCCGGCGATGAGGCGCAGGAGGGTGGTCTTGCCGCAGCCGGTGGGGCCGACGAGGACCATGAACTCCCGCTCGTGAAGGGTGAGGGAGACCCCGTCCACCGCCGCGACGGCGCCGAAGGATTTGCACAGTCCCGAGAGGGTGAGCTTGCCCATGGGACAGGTCTCCGAAGGGGCGGCTCCGCCTTAGGGGGTCGGGGACATCCCGTTCAGGTCCTCCCGGCCCGGCGTGAAGATCTCCTCGAGCGCGAATTCGCTCCCGTCCACGCTCTCGGCCTTATGCTCCGCGCCCGCCGGAATCACGGCGATGCCGCCCGGCCCCAGCTCCACCGTCTCTCCCTCGCAGGTGAAGCGCGCCCGGCCCTCGAGCACGATGGAGATCTGCTCGTTCGGGTGGCTGTGCATCCCCGAAAGCTGGGTTCCGGCGTGTATGGTGTGGCGCATCACCGTCAGGGCGTCGCCCGCCACCACGCGGATCGTCCGCCCGTTTTTGAAGTGGGGCTCCATCTCGTTCCAGTTGAACGCGCGCATGGCCATCCTCTCCCTCACGCGCCCGGATCGGGCGGCGCCAACGCGTTCAGCTCCTCGCGGCCCGGCGTGAAGATCTCCTCGATGACGAGCTCGCCCCCGTCCAGGCTCTCGGTCTGGTGCAGCGAGCCGCCGGGGAAGACGACGACGCCGCCCGGCCCCAGCTCCACCGACTCCCCCTCGCAGGTGAAGCGCGCCCTTCCCTCGAGCAGGATCGAGATCTGCTCGTGCGGATGTCTGTGGGCCTCCGAGGACGGGACGCCGGCGGGGATTGTCTGGCGCATCACCGTCAGCGCATCGCCCGCCACCACGCGCCTCGTCCGCCCGTTTTGGTGAACGGGCTCCATCTCGTTCCAGTTGAAAGCCCGCATGCCCATCCTCCCGATCGCTCGCCCGGCGGAGATCCGCCCCGTGCCGAAATGAATGGCGCCTGAGACCCTGCTCCGATACGTCCAATGTACCCCGCCTGACCGCCTTTCGCCATCCTTCCCCCCCCCCTCCCGGGGGAAGAGCGCGGAGGGAGGGGGGCTCATCCCGCGCGGGCCGGATTTTCCCGAAACTCCGGAATTGCATCCCCTCTCCCCGTTTTTTATAGTGGCCCCGACGGACGAGCCGGCCAAGGGAGGTTTCCGGAATGAACAACCGCTATATCCGCTTTCTCGCCGCCTCCGCGCTCATCGGCGCCCTGGCGTTTTTCTTTCTCGGGGGCGCCGCCTCGGGCCTCGGGCCGGGCGATCCGGCCCCCGAGGTGGGGCGCGGCCCCTGGCTGAACAGCCGGCCCCTCCGGATGGCCGACCTGCGCGGCCGGGTGGTGCTCGTCAAGATGTGGACCTTCGGGTGAATTAACTGCGTCCGGGAGATCCCGGCGGTGCGCTCGTGGCACGAGCGCTACAAGGAGAAGGGCTTGGTCGTCATCGGAAACCACGCGCCGGAGTTCGGCTACGAGAAAATCCGGAAAAACCTCGAGAAGGCGATGGCGCGCCTGCGCGTCACCTTCCCCGTCGTCATGGACAACGACTTCTCCGCCTGGCGCGCCTACGGCAACCGCTACTGGCCGACGAAATACCTGATCGACAAGAAGGGCGTCATCCGCTTCAAGACGATCGGGGAGGGAAACCACGCGGCGACCGAGCGGATGATCCTGAAGCTCCTCGCCGAATGAGGGAGACCGCTCCGCCCCAGCCCGGGGAAAAACCCGCCTTCTCTTACTCGGGCCTCCTGCGCCTCACCCATTGGCTCAACGTCCCCCTGCTTCTTCTCATGATCGCGAGCGGGATCCAGATCTGGTGGGCCTACCCCGCCTTCGGGCCCGGCCTCCCCCTTCCCGAGAATCTCCACCGCGCGCTCACGGGCGCGGGGGGGGCGGCCGACCCGCGCGGAATCGAGCTGGGCTTCGCCTACCGCCTCTTCACCCAGGACCTGACGGCCTGGTTCGGAATCGGGGGCTGGCTCGCCGGCGCCCTGCGCTGGCACTTCGCCGTCATGTGGCCCTACACCCTCAACGGCCTCGCCTTCCTCCTCCTTCTCCTCCTGAGCGAGGAGGGGCGGCACTACCGCCTCAGGAGGGCCGACCTGGGCGAGGCGGCCGAGATGATGCGCCATCCCCTGCGCGCCTTCCGCGACCCGCCCGGGGCGGGGAAGTTCAACTCCCTCCAGAAGATGGCCTACAACCTCACCGTCCTGGCGGGAATCCTCTCGGTCCTCACCGGGCTCGCCGTCCTCAAGCCGGTCCAGCTCGGCTTCCTGACCTTCCTCTTCGGGGGCTACCAGGCGAGCCGCTTCCTCCACTTCCTCGTCATGCTGTTCTTCGTCCTCTTCACGGCCGGGCACATCCTCATGGTCCTCTCCCACGGATGGCGCAAGGGCCTGGCCCCCATGGTGGTGGGGATCAAGGCCGAGCGGGAGGCCTTCCGCGCCCGCCAGCGGCTCTTCGCCCGCCGCCTCCTCCGCCTCCTCGCCGAGGGAGCGCTCCTCCTCCTCAGCCTGTGGGCGGGCGGCCTCCTCGCCGATCTCCTGAACCTCCTCTTCGGCGGCGCGGCCTCGGGCCTCCTCTTCGGGGGCCTCCTCTACGCAGCCCTGCGCCTGGGCCCCTTCCGGATCTGGCGGGGCCGCGCGATCGCGGCGCGGCTGCGCCGCCAGCAGGTCCTCGAATGAGCGCCCCCCCGGGGCGGGAGGTCGTCCTCCCCACCCGCCGCGCGCAGCGGAGGCTCATGGTGGGGCGCCTCTTCCTCTTCGTCCTGTGCACGAATTTCGTTCTCGCCCTCATCGGCGGCTGGGCGCTGAGCGGGCCCGCGACCGGCCTCACGCGCTTCCGGCTGGGCATGGCCGGCTGGGCGGCGGTCCTCTTCCTGGCCGTCTCCCTGCTCGTCGTTCCCCTCCTCGCCCCCATCGTTCTCAGGCTCCTGCGCCCCCCTCCGGAGGAGGATGCGCCATGAATCATCCACCCGCCGGCCCCCGCGGCCGGCCCGAAGACGCGGACCCCCGCCCGGCGGCCGGGCGGCGCCGCTTTCTCCAGCTGGCCGCCGCCGCCATCCTCGCCGGCTGCTCCAAGCTGAACGACAGCCCCCGGGTGCAGTCCGTCCTGGACTGGTTCGACCGCCTCAACCACAAGGCGGGGATCATGACGGCGAGCCCCCACCGCCTGGCCCCCACCTTTCCGCGGAGCGCCGTCCGCCCCGAGCAGATGCGGCCGAACGGGTCGGTCACGAACCCACAGGCGCGCTTCCTCCAGACCCCGCCGGGGGAGTGGCGGCTCTCCCTCTCCGAGGTGCGCCTCGAGGACGGAAACGTAAAGGCGCGCTACGGGAGGAAGGAGTTCACGATGGAGGAGCTTCGGGGGATGCCCGCCCTGGAGCAGACCGTGAGGCACGTCTGCGTCGAGGGCTGGAGCGCAATCTGTCACTGGAAAGGGGTGGCGCTGGCCGACCTCCTCTCGCGCATTCCGCGCCGCCCGGAGAGCCGCTTCGTGTACTTTCTCTGCGACGACGTCATGCCCCTCGGGGTGAGCGGGGTGCGCTATTCGGTGACCTTCGACATCTCTTCGGCCCTCCACCCCCAGAACGTCCTCGCGTATGAGTACAATGGGGAGCCGCTCTCCTTCGAGCACGGCGCCCCCCTGCGCCTGGCCGCGCCCACCCACGTCGGTTGGAAGAGCGCCAAGTACATCCGCCACATCATCCTGTTGAACGAGGATTTGGGCGGCTACTGGGAGAACCAGGGCTATCCGCGCTACTACGGCTTCTGAGGCCGGTGAGGCCGGGCGATTGTCTTGACAAGGCGGGGGGAGGTGATTATAAGGCGAAAGACCTGGGTTCTGGCCTCGCCCGCCGGCCCGAGCGGCAGGACCCGCCACCGTGATCCGGCGTAGCTCAACGGAAGAGCTATCGGCTGTTAACCGATGGGTTGTAGGTTCGAATCCTACCGCCGGAGCCAGACTTTAAAGGGCCGTTGGAGGAGACTCCGGCGGCTTTTTTTCGCTTCGGGGGAGGCGCTCGCCTCCCTCTTCCTTCCCCGCCGCCGGAATGAATCCGGAGCGCCGCTGTTTTCCAAATGAGCGGGGAGAAGCGTCCTCGCGCGAACGCTCCCCCTCTCCCACGCAGAAAGAACACGGAGGCGGAATTCCATGGCGCCCAGGCGCGAAAGGAGAACGCGGGCCGTGCGGGCGGCGCGGACCGTGCGGGCGCTCGGCGCCCTCATCCTCGCCGCGGCGCTCCTCGCCCCCAACCCGGGGGCGGCGGCCCCATCTTCCTCCCCCTCCAGAGTCGATCTGGACGCCGTCCCCGAGCTGGACAAGTCGAAGCGGAGCGTGGCTCTCGAGGATGTCGTCTTCGACACCTTCAACGGGAAGTTCGTCCGCCTCTCCCGGGCCTCCCGGCGGGTGATCCGCCTCCTCCGCGACGCCATCAAGCCCATCTACCGGCCCCGCTACGGGGGGCCGGACGCGCTCCCCTGGCTGCGCGACAGCGACATGGTCATCGGCTACGCCGCCGGCGGGAAGGCCTACGCCTACCCCCTCAAGGTGCTGAACTCCCGGGAGATCGTGAACGACGTCATCGCCGGCGCGCCCGTCCTCATCAGCTACTGCCCCCTGTGCGGAAGCGGGGCGGTCTACCGGCGGGAGGCGGGGGGCAGGACCCTGCTCTTCGGAAACACGAGCGCCCTTTATGAGTCCGACATGGT
>JAZGDQ010000078.1:0-8705 GCA_036477985.1 bacterium | reverse complement strand
AGGAGGGCGAGCTCCCACTCCTCCAGGGTTCCGATGTTGGTGTGGGGGAGGAGGCCGATCTCCAGAAGGAGGCGGCAGACCTCGGCCGTGTAGGCGGCGTAGGAGCCGAAGCCCATGTCGGCGAGATTCCGGCGCAGGCCCGCGTGGCGGTCGATCCCCTCCCCGGTCATGACGAGGGCCTCGACCGCCCCCTCGGCCAGGGCCGCCCGCCCCATCCGCTCGCACGCCTCCAGGGAGAAGAGGGTGGGCGCGTCGCTCCGGAAGCTGCAGTAGGCGCACCGGTTCACGCACCAGTTCGTGAGGGGAAGGGTGAAGTTGGCCGAATAGGTGACGGCTCTCAAGGCGAATCTCCCGGGTGAAGACCCGGCCGAAGGTTCCGGGGGTGCGCGGCGCGGGCGCCTCGGGCGGCTCCTCCTGCGCCAGAATGTATAGAGGAAACCTACCACGCCGGGAGGGGGTTTGGGAAGATTTCCCGGCGTCTGGTGGCCGGGGGCACCCCCGGCCCGGGAGCCGCTCGGGGGCCGGGGGCCCTACACCACCCCCTTCTCCCGCAGGCGGGCGACTTCCCCGGAATCGCGGCCCAGGAGGCCGGTGAGGATCTCCTCGGTGTGCTCCCCCAGCATGGGCGGGGGCAGGCGCAGGGAGCCCGGGGTGTCGGAGAGCTTGATGGGGATTCCCATCATCCGGAGGATGCCGTTGGCGGCGTGCTCCATCTCGACCACCATCTCGCGGTGGGCGATCTGGGGGTCGGCGCACAGCTCGGCGATGTCGCGCACGGGGCCGCAGGGCACCCCCCCCGCCGAGATGATCTCGGCCCACTCCTTGCGCGTCTTGGTCTTGAGGATGTCCTCGATCTCCCCCTCCAGCTCGTCGCGGCCCGCCACCCGGTCCGGGTTGCGCTCCCACTTCGGGTCCTCGGCCAGGTCCGCGCGCCCGATGGCGCGGGCGAAGCGCTGCCAGAGGCTGTCGTTCGCCGCCGCGACGATGAGGACGCCGTCCGAGCAGGCGAACTCCCGGTAGGGGGAGATGCTCGGATGCCGGTTCCCCATCCGCCCGGGGGGGGAGCCCGAGCCGAAGTAGTTCCCGGCGGCGTGGCTCATGAGCGCCGCCTGGCCGTCCTGGATGGCCGTGTCCACGAGCTGGCCCCGGCCCGTGCGCTCGCGCGCGATGACGGCGAGGAGGACGCCCTGGACGGCGAAGAGGGCGGTGGTGAGGTCGGCGATGGCCACCCCGGTCTTGTAGGGCGAGCCGCCCAGGGGGCCGGTGATGCTCATCAGCCCCCCCTCGGCCTGGAGGAGGATGTCGTAGGCGGGCCGCTCGCGCGAGGGGCCGGTCTGGCCGTAGCCCGAGATGGCGGAGTAGATGAGCCGGGGGTTCCACCCGCGGCACGCCTCCCACCCGAAGCCGAGGCGCTCGATGGCCCCGGGCCGGAAGTTCTGGACCAGGATGTCGGCCTTCTCGATGAGCGCGCGGAGGATCTCCTTCCCCTCCGCGCTCTTGAGGTCCAGGGTGAGGCTCTTCTTGTTCCGGTTCACCGACTGGAAGTAGCTGCTCTCCCCCCCCTCGTAAAAGGGAGGCCAGGCGCGCGTGTCGTCCCCCCCCTCGGGATGCTCGACCTTGATGACGTCGGCGCCCATGTCGCCGAGCATCATGGTCAGGAACGGGCCCGCGAGGATTCGGGAGAGATCCACGACCCGCAGGCCCTCGAGCGGCAGCGTCATTCTTCGGTCACCTCCGTCAAGATGATGGTTCGCCCCTTCGGGAAAACATCACCCGCCGAGCGCCTCGCGCACTTTTTGGGCGACGAGGTCGGTGGGCATCTCGGTTCCGGTCCACAGCTTCCAGGCCGCCGCGCCCTGCTCCACGAGCCAGCCCACGCCGCGCACCGTCTGCGCCCCCCGCCTTCGGGCGGCCTGGAGAAAGGCCGTCTCCAGGGGGTTGTAGACGGCGTCGGTGCAGATGCACCCGGAGGGGATGGCCGCCTCGGGGATGGCGCTCGCGGCCTCGCGCTCGGGGTCCCCGGTCATCCCCTGGCTCGTCGTGTTCACGATGATGTCCACGTCGTCGGCGGCGGCCTCGAGGTCCGCGAGGGGCCCGCCCGCGGCGCTCGCCGCCCCCGCGTTGTCCATCAGGTAGCGGGCGAGGGCCTTGGCCTTATCCGGCGTGCGGTTTCGGATCTCGATGTGGGCCGCGCCGCACTGGGCGAGCTTGACCGCCACCGCCCGCGCCGCGCCGCCCGACCCGAGGATGAGGCAGCGCTTCCCGGCCGGCTCGGCCCCCGTCTCCGCCCGCAGGGAGTGGAGCCAGCCCGTCCCGTCGGTGTTGTGGCCGATCATCCGGCCGTCCTCCTCGAAGGTGATGACGTTGACCGCCCCGGTGAGGCGGGCGTCGTCGCTCAGCTCGTTCATCAGGCTGGCCACCTCCATCTTGTGGGGGATGGTGATGCACAGGCCCCCGAAGCCCATGGCCCGCGCCCCGTGGACGGCGTCCTTGAGCCCGGCGGGGGGGACGTCGTAGGCCTGGAAGCGGTAGGGAGCGCCCAGCGCCTCGGCCGCCGTGTTGTGCAGGGTGGGGGACATGGTGTGGCCGAGGGGGTGGCCGAAGATGGCGAGCGTCTTTTCGAGGGCCAAGGGGCGAATCCTCCCGAGATCGGGCGGCCTCCCGGGCCGGGGGCCTGTCCCGCCGATAAGAGTTGCGCTAGATTACGGCGGCGGATGCGCTTCCCGCAACATGCTGAGCATGATCGGGGCTGAGCGTGATCCGCGCCGAGCGCGATCCGGGCCGCACGCCTTGCCACGTGAGCCGAAAGGAGATTTCCCCCATGGCCACCGTTCAGGCAGCCACCATGGTGCAGCCGGGCGAGATCGCCCTGCGCGAGTATCCCAAACCCGAGGTCGAGGACGACGCCCTCCTCCTCAAGGTGGCCGCCGTGGGGGTGTGCGGCTCCGACAAGCACATGTTCGCCGGGAAGATGGACCTCCAGTGGCCCGTCGTTCCCGGCCACGAGTTCAGCGGCGCCATCGAGGCCATCGGGCCCCGGGCGAACGAGCGGATGAAGGTGGTGGGCGGGCCCCTCAAGGAGGGCGACCGCGTCACCGTGCCCCCGGGCAGCCAGGCCTGCGGGAGGTGCTGGTTCTGCATCCACGTCCCCCACCGCCCCCAGCTCTGCCCGAACCGCACGGTGTTCGGCTTCCGCACCTCGGCCGAGCCGCCCCACCTCTTCGGCGCCTTCTCGGAGTACCTCTACGTTCCGGGCGACTCCTTCGTCTTCAAGCTCCCCGACGGCCTCTCCATGGAGCGGGCCGCGCTGTGCGAGCCCCTGGCGGTGGCCCAGCGCGCCGTCCTGCGCGCCTTCGCGCCGGGCGTCCCCTACGCCTGGGAGGGCTTCGGGGCGGGCTCGCGCTGCGCCGTATTGGGGGTGGGGCCCATCGGAGCGCTCGCCGTGGCCGCGCTGCGGAACCTGGGGGCGGGGGAGATCATCGCGGTGGACATGTCGGCCGAGCGCCTCGCCTTCTCCGAGAAGTTCGGGGCGACGCGGACGCTCAACATCTCGGAGCTCTCGGCCGAGGAGCGCAAGGAGCGGGTCCTCGCCTGGACGGACGGGGTGGGGCCCGACGTGGTGATCGAGGCGGCGGGGGCGCCGGCCGCCTTCGCCGAGGGGCTCGACCTCGTGCGCCGGGGGGGGACGCTCGTCGAGGTGGGCCACTACGGCGATCCGGGCGGGGTGGAGATCCGCCCCCACGTCGTGTGCAACAAGGACGTGGACATCTTCGGCTCCTGGGCCTACCCCCAGGTGCAGTTCGAGGGGGCGATGGACATGCTCCTGCGCACCACCCTCCCGATGGACGACCTCTTCACCCACCGGATGCCCCTCTCCCAGGTCCAGGCCGGGATCGAGATCACCGGCACGAGCGAGTGCCTCAAGGTGCTCCTCACGCCCGGGGAGGGATAGGGGTCAATTCTAACCACGTTGTTCAGCGGCTTGGGTCTACAGGGTCGGGACCGAAGGCGGGGTCGCCTCCCGCAGGGAGGCGCCACTCCCGGGGGGAGACTCCCCGCTCGACGGAGCTCGTCGCAGGCCGGGAAGGGGATGCGCTACCGGCCCTTGAACCGCTTCCGCAGCTTGGCCTTCTGGGCCGCCGAGAGCCCCTTGAACTTTGAGGATGACTTGAGCTTTTTGAGCTGGCTCTTCGACATCTTCCGCAGCTTTTTTATGCCCCCGCCCGTGGGCAGCCCGGCGCTTTTGAATTTTTCCGCCGACAACCCCGCCTTCGAGGCGAACGATTTGATGTTGTTGCGGACGATGGTCATGAAAACGTAGTTGGGCCAGCTCGAGGGGTTTGCGGCGAGGACGATGTAGAGCGCTACGGAGACGCCCAGGGTCGCCAGAAAGATCGAGCCGAGCTGCACGACCGGCCTCAGGCGCTTGGACCGGAGGAGGGCGGCGACCCGGCCCGGCGGCTTTCCCCATCGCCGCCTCCGGTGGGAGGACCCCTTCTTGCCCTTGCCGCGGCCGCCCGGGGGGCGGGCCGCGGGGCGCGGCCGGCTGGCCTTTTCTTCCTCGGCTTCCTTCGAGGCGCGGAGGAAATGGGGGCATTCGGTGAAGCCGCCCAGGCACACCTCGCCCTGCTTGGCGCGCGACACCGGCGTGAAGGGCTTGGTGACGCGGCGAATGCCCTTGCGGATCTTCCGCTTCTGGGCGTAGCAGGCGTTGCCACGGGTGGGGCGGTCGAAGGGCATGCCGGGCCCCTCGGTGGAGCTGAGGAAGGGACAGGGGTTCGAGCCCTTGGAAAGGCCCCCTCCCCCCCCGCCGGAGGAGAGGCTTCCCGGCCCTCCCCCCGAGGGACTCGAGTATTCGGCCTCGGAGATGTCCCAATTGGGCATGGCGTGGACGCCCGCGGCCGCCCCGGTTTCGGCGGACTCCTCGACGCCCAGCTCTCCCAAGGAGATGCCGGGACGTTTGGCCGGGGGAGCGTCCCAATCGGGTGCGGCGTGGGCGCCCGCGCCCGTTTCCGCCTCGGTGAACGTCAGGGCGGCCGGCTCCTCCTCCAGGAGGGCGGGAGGCTCCGTCTCGCCGGTGAACAGGGAAACGGGCTCTTCCTCCAGGAGGACGGGAGGCTCCGCCTCGGACAGGACGGCCGGCTCCTCCTCCAGGAGGGCAGGGGGCTCCGCTTCGGACAAAACGACGGGCTCTTCCTCCAGGAGAACGACCGGCTCTTCTTCCGAGAGATCCAGGACTTCGTCCTCGGTCAGGAGAATCGGCTCCTCCTCGGAGAGGTCCAGGACTTCGTCCTCGGTCAGGAGGATCGGCTCCTCCTCGGAGAGGGCGAGGTCTTCGGCGCCGGCGGGCGCGTCTTTCCGCACGTCGAGGATCAGGCCGACCTCCCACGACCCGGGCTCCGCGCCGATCTCGTTGATCCAGGCCACCCTCGCCTGGCGGTTTTCGAAGCGGGCTCCTTTGAGCTCCAGCGTGCAGTTGAAGAGGTCTCCCACCTCGGGTTTTTTCGAGACGACGACCCGGAAGCCGCTCCGGCTGAAGTCCTTGAGGTCAAGCGGGGATTCGGCGAGACCGGGCACTTTGAGGAGGAAGGAGGACGAGACGAGATTGATGGAATGGCGCGGAGCGCGGCGATTCTTCGGGCCGGCGGCCATGGAAAGATCTCCTCACCGCTGGATCGGCTCCCCGAACCGGGGAAAAACCCGTCTGGCGGATGGATGAGGGAAGTTCACCTCGAATCCCCCCACCCCCAATTCCCGGGAGCGGCGCTCCGGCCGCCTCCCCGAAAATCGATCCACCGATGAGCCGGCGCTTCCCGTTCGGCTCACAGAACGAGACGATTGTACCACGATAGTGCGGCGCCAAGGGCGAGGCGGCTTGAACCTCCCCCGAACGGCTCCGGCCCGGGGGCGAAAGAGCCTCTCCCTATTTGGATATCTGGCGGGGTCCGGCATTTTGGGGCCTCCCCGCCCCCGCTCCCCAAGCCGGTTTTTGGGAAGGTTGACAGGCCCGGGCCGGGTTTATACATATGGGAGGTTCTGGTTCGGAAGGCCGAGCGTCTCCGGGCGGCAGCGCCCGGGAGGGGAATGTACCCTTTCCCGCCCCGCCGGGGGCGGTCTTTTCCGTCTTTCGCCGATCCGTCTCGATTCGCGCCCTTGGCCGATCCCTCCGGCCGCCGGAGGCGCGTGGAGAACATCCGATGGCTCCCGAAACCGCGTCAGAGGCGCCCGCCACCGAGGTCGTCCGCACCATGTGCCGGATGTGCCACGGCGCCTGCGGGGTGCTGGTCACCCTCGAGAACGGCTCCCCGGTGGACATCCGGGGCGACCCCGACTGCGTCACCAACCTCGGCTACATCTGCACCAAGGGCCGCGCCTCGGCCAGCTACACCAAGCGCGAGGACCGCATCATTCACCCCATGCGCCGGGTGGGGCCGCGCGGCTCCGGCCAGTGGGAGCGCATCTCCTGGAAGGAGGCGCTCGACCTGGTCGAGGAGAAGGTCCGGAAGGCCATCGCCGAGCACGGCGCCGAGTCCATCGGCAAGGCCTGCGGCACCGGGCGCGAGTGGAACAACTTCGGGAACCGCTTCTTCAACGCCCTCGGCGCGGTGCTGAACGTGGGCCGCTCGCCCCTTTGCTACTTCCCGCGAATCGTCGTCGGCCAGCAGACCATGGGGACCAAGATTCCGGTCGCCGACTTCTACGGCTTCGGCGGCCAGCTCCCCCGCTGCGTCCTCGTCTGGGGGAACGATCCCTTCAACAACGCCGACGGCATGATCGGGGGCCGCCTCAGGCCCGCCCTCAAGGAGGGCGCCAAGATCATCACGATCGATCCGTTGGAGACCCATTGGTCCCGCCGTTCCGACTGCTGGCTCCAGGTGCGGCCCGTCACCGACGGCGCGCTCGCCCTCGGCCTCCTCCACGTCGTCCTGCTCGAAGGGCTCTACGACGTAGACTTCGTCTCCCGCTGGACGAACGCGCCCTTCCTCATGCGCGAGGACACGGGCGACCTTTTCACGGGCGAGGCGGGAGAGGGGGAGAGCCCCTACCGCGTTTGGGACCCCGCGCGCGGGGAGGCCGTCCGGCCCGACGAATGCCCCCTGCCCGCCCTCGAGGGACGCTTCGAGGTGGAGGGCGTCGCGGTTCGCCCCGCCTGGGAGGGCCTCCTGGATCGGGTGCGCGAGTACCCCCCCGAGCGGGTGAGCGAGATCACCTGGGTCCCGGCGGAGAAGATCCGCGAGGCGGCGCGCATGTTCGCGACCACCAAGCCGGCCGTCATCCAGTGGGGGAACGCCCTGGACCACCAAGGGGTGAACAACACCCAGACCATGCAGGCCGCCATCCTCCTCATGGCGCTGACGGGGAACCTGGACGTCCCCGGCGGGATGGCCATGTGGGAGCTCGGACCCTGGGTGGATCCCTTCTCGCCCGAGCACGACCGGCCCATGCCCCTCCCCGAGGGCTCGCAGAAGATGGTGAAAAAGTACGGGGTGGACCAGTTCCCCATCCTCGGGATGACGCACGGCTCCCTCGTGAACCTCGCCATCGTCTCGGGCGAGCTCCACGTGCCGGTCTGCTTCATCATCGGCCACAATTTCCTCCTCACGGCCGAGAACACCAAGACGGCCGTGGACGTCATGCACAAGATCCCCTTCTCGGTGACGATCGATCTCTTCATGACGCCCACGGCCGAGCTCTCGGATCTTTTCCTCCCCACCACCACCTGGCTCGAGCGAGACCAGATCACCACGCCCTACAACCGCTTCGGCATCTTCGCGCGCAAGAAGGTGGTCGAGCCGGCCGGGGAGTGCCGCGACGACGAGGACATCCTCCTCGAGCTCGCCCACCGGCTCGGGCTCGACGAGGCCTTCCCCTGGAAAACCGTGGAGGAGTATTTCGACTGGCGGCTCGAGCGCTCGGGGTTCAAGTGGAAGGAGTTCAAGGAGATGGGCCAGCTCCTCCATCCCCAGAACTACCGGAAGTACGAGACCGATCATTTCCGCAAGGGGGGCGGCTTCGACACCCCGACGGGCCGGGTCGAGGTCTACCAGACCAAGTTCCGCCGCCTCGGGGACGACCCCTTCCCCTACTACGTGGAGCCGAAGGAGGAGTCGCCCCACAACGAGGAGCTGGCGCGCGAGTATCCCCTCATCTCGACCGTCCGCCGCACCGCCGAGTACTTCCACTCGGAGCACCACAACGTGCCGGAGCTTCGCCGCCGCAACCCCGACCCCATCGTGGAGATGCATCCCGAGACGGCGCGCGGGCTCGGCATCGCCGACGGCGACTGGGTGTGGATCGAGACGAAGCAGGGGAGGATCCGCCAGCGGGCGCGGCTCATCGAGGGCATCCACCCCAAGGTGGTGTGCAACCAGCACGCCTGGTGGTATCCCGAGCGCGGGGGCCCCGACTACGGCGTCTGGCTCTCGAACCTCAACGTCATCACCCGGAACGACCCGGGCCAGGGGTTCGATCCCCTCTACGGCGGGCCCCAGCTGCGCGGATTCCTCTGCAAGATCTACCCGGCCGAGGAGGCGCCCTGAAAAGGTGGCGGCCCGAGAGGGCCGACCGCCCTAAAGGCGCTGTCCTCAAGACGCCGCCCCACCTATAAAGGCGCCGCCCGAGGGGGTCGCCCGCCGCCTCTTCCTCCGCCCGCCCCCGGGCGATGTGAAACGGATGGAGGTCCCTCTCTCCGAAAACCGGGGGAG
>JAZGDQ010000077.1:0-6150 GCA_036477985.1 bacterium | reverse complement strand
CTCTTCCCGGCCTGGGGCTTCCAGCTCGTCCTTCCCGCCGGGTTCGGCCTCATGGGGCTGCGCTTCCTCGCGGCGGCCTGGTTCGGCCGCCCCCCGCCCACCGAGGAGCTCCCGGCCGAATTCGCCTCCCTCGGCGCGGCACAACCGCCCGGCGCGGCAGAGCCCCCCGGTGAGGCTCAGCCCCCCGGTTCGGTTCAGCCGCCCGGTTCGGCCCCGCCGCCCGGTGAGGCTCAGCCCCCTGGTGCGGCTCAGCCGCCCGGCGGAGGGGAGGGATGATCGCCCTCGGCGGCCTCTCCCTGGTCGCCCTCCTCCTCCTCGGGGCGCCCCTCTTCTCCCTCATGGCGGCCACCGCCCTCTGGGGATTCGCCGCCGAGGAGGTGAGCTCGGCCGCGTTCATCATCGAGCTCTACCGGATGACGGACGCCCCCACCCTGCTGGCCATCCCCTTCTTCACCTTCGCGGGCTTCCTCATGGCCGAGGGCGGGACCCCGCGCCGCCTGACCGGCCTGGCGCGCGCCTTCCTGGGATGGATGCCGGGCGGCCTCGCCGTCGTCACCCTGACCACCTGCGCCTTCTTCACCGCCTTCTCGGGCGCCTCGGGCGCGACCATCGTGGCCCTCGGCGGCCTCCTCCTCGCCTCCCTGCAGCAGGAGAACTACCCCGAGGGCTTCTCCCTCGGCCTCGTCACGACGAGCGGGGGGCCGGGGCTTCTCTTCCCGCCGAGCCTTCCCCTCATCCTCTACGGCGTGGTCGCCCAGGTGAACATCGACCACCTCTTCCTGGCCGGAATCGCGCCGGGCCTCCTCCTCCTTCTCATCCTCGCCGCCTACTCCATGAACCTCGCCGGGAGGAGCGAGGTGCGGCGCACCCCCTTCTCCACCCGCAGGCTGATCCGCGCGGCCCGGGAGGCGGGCTGGGAGCTTCCCATCCCCGTCCTCATCCTGGGGGGCATCTACGGGGGCTTCTACACGGCGGCGGAGGCGGCCGCCGTCGCGGCCTTCTACGTCTTCGTCATCGAGGTCTTCGTCTACCGCGACATCGATCTCTTCCGCGACGTTCCGCGGATCGCGCGAGAGAGCATGATCCTCGTCGGGGTGATCCTCATCATCCTGGGCGCCGCGCTCGGCCTCACGAACTATCTGGTGGACCAGGAAATCCCCCAGCGGCTGCTCGCGTCCATGCGCGCGTTCACCTCCAACCGCTGGGTCTTCCTCCTCACCCTCAACCTCTTCCTCCTCCTCGTGGGCTGCATGATGGACATCTTCTCGGCCATCGTGGTGGTGGTTCCCCTCATCACGCCCATCGCGCGCGAGTTCGGGGTCCACCCCGTCCACCTGGGGATCATCTTCCTGACCAACCTCGAGATCGGCTACATGACTCCGCCGGTCGGGCTCAACCTCTTCATCGCGAGCAACCGCTTCCGCAAGCCGATGAGCGAGATCTGGCGGGCCACCCTCCCCTTCCTGGCCCTGCGCCTGGCGGCCCTCGCCCTCATCACCTACATCTCCTATCTCACCCTGGGGCCCCTGCGATGGTTCTTGGGCGAGGGCTTCTGACACGCATCCCGGGAGGAGCGGAATGGCCATCATCGACATCACCATCCCCATCCGGGAGGGAATGCCCGTCTGGCCGGGCGACCCCCTCCCCCGGCTCCGCTTCCACAAGTCCTTCGCGGCGGGCGACCGCAACAACGTGACCGAGGCCTCCCTGGGACTCCACACCGGCACCCACCTCGACGCCCCGATGCACTTTCTCCCCGGCAAGGGGGGGATCGAAACCCTCCCCCTCGACGTCCTCGTGGGCCCGGCGCGGGTGATCGAGATCGAAGACGCGGAGAAGGTGACGGCCGATGCGCTCCGCGCCCATGACCTCGCCGGCGCCGAGCGCTTTCTCATCCGCACGCGCAACTCCGCCGCCCGCTGGTGGGAGAAGCCCTTCGACCCCGGCTTCTGCCACATGACGAAGGAGGCGGCCGAGGCGCTCCTCGGGGCCGGGATGCGCCTTCTCGGGGTGGACTGTCTCTCGGTGGACGGAAAGGGCTCCCCCGGCTCGCCGGTCCACAACCTCCTCATGCCCGCCGGCGTCATCCTCCTGGAGGGGCTCGACCTCTCCCGCGCCCCCGCGGGCGACTACGAGCTGACCGCCCTGCCCGCCCTCTTCGAGGGGCGGGACGGCGCCCCCGCCCGGGCCATCCTGCGGACGCTGTAGGTGGGGGGGAAGCCCCCTCCGCTTGAGACGGCTCCCGATCCGCTATATTCTTCCCCTCCTCACGCGGCAGCCGCGCTCCCACTTTTCTCAGGAAGGCGGATAGGGGCCCCATGGACTCATCCCGGCAGCGCGCCGAGGTTCAGCGCATCTTCAACCAGGACTCGGACTACTACATCACGAGCGCCCCGCACGCGCGGAGCAGCTCCCTCGCCCGCTCGGTCGAGGTGCTGAATCCCGAGGGCGGCGCCCTCCTCGACATCGCCACCGGCGCCGGCCACACCGCCTTCGCCATGGCCGGCCGTTGCGAGCGCGTCATCGCGAGCGACCTCACCGAGGGAATGCTCGCCTCGGCGCGCAAGCTGGCCGCCGAGAAGGGGGTGGAGAACGCCTCCTTCCTCCGGGGGGACGCCGAGAGCATCCCCGTGCGGGACGGAGCGCTCGACTACGTCTCGGTCCGCATCGCGCCCCACCACTTCGGCGACGTCGCCCGCGCCATCGGGGAGATGGCCCGCGTCCTGCGGCCCGGCGGAAAACTCATCTACATCGACAACGTCGCCCCCGAGGAGCCCCCCGAGGCCGAGCGCTACAACCATTTCGAGCGGCGGCGCGACCCCAGCCACAACCGGTGCGACTCCCTCCCCATCCTGGTCGAGATGATGGAGGCGGCGGGCCTGCGGATTCTTTACACCGAAAACCTCCGCAAGAAGATGGACTTCGAGGAGTGGACCCAGCGGCCCAACATCGACGAGGAGACGCGCGCGGAGCTGCGGCGCTTCCTCGAGAATCCCTCCCCCGCCATCCGCAACTGGCTCGACCCGCGCGAGGAGGAGGGCCGGTTCGTCTTCGATGAGATCGAGGCCGTCATTCTCGCCGAGCGGCCCTGAGCGCCATGGGCGGGGAGTCTCCCCCGGACGAGCGCGCCCGCCGCGACCGCCTCGCCGAGGCCGACCGTCGCTTCCTCTGGCACCCCTTCACCCCGGCGGACGAATGGGAGGGCGAGGACCCGCCCCTCATCGTGGAGCGGGGCGAGGGCGCCTATCTCATCGACACCGAGGGCCGCCGCTATCTCGACGGCGTCTCCTCCCTGTGGGTGAACCTCCACGGCCACCGAAGGGCCGAGATCGACGCCGCCGTGCGCGATCAGCTCGGGCGGATCGCCCACTCCACCCAGCTCGGGATGGCGCACCCCGCCCCCATCGAGCTGGCCGAGCGCCTCCTCGCCGCCGCCCCCCCCGGTCTCGCGCGCGTCTTCTACTCCGACAGCGGGGCGACCGCCGTCGAGGTCGCCCTCAAGATGGCCTTCCAATACCAGCGCCAGCGCGGCCCGGCGCGGCCCGAGAAATCCCGCTTCCTCGCCCTGAACCTCGCCTATCACGGCGACACGGCGGGCGCCGTGAGCGTGGGGGGAATCCCCCTCTTCCACGACATCTTCGGGCCCCTCCTCTTCGAGACCCTCCGCGCCGAGGCGCCTTACTGCTACCGGTGCCCGCGCCGGGCGGAGAATGCGCCCTGCGCCGTCTGCGCGGGGGAGGAGATCGAGGAGATCATCCTCGGGCGCGCCGGCGAGCTCGCCGCCGTCGTGATCGAGCCCATGGTCCAGGGGGCGGGGGGGATGATCGTCCAGCCGCCGGAGTTCCTCCGCCGGGTGCGCGCGGCCTGCACCCGGGCGGACGTCCTCCTCATCGCCGACGAGGTGGCGACCGGCTTCGGGCGCACGGGAAAGATGTTCGCCTGCGAGCACGCCGGGGTCTCGCCCGACATCCTCTGCGTGGCCAAAGGGATCACGGGCGGCTACCTCCCCCTCGCCGCCACCCTCGCCACCGAGGAGATCTTCGGCGCCTTCCGGGGCCCGCCCGAGGCGGGGCGGACCTTCTTTCACGGGCACTCCTACACCGGGAATCCCCTGGGCTGCGCGGCCGCCCTGGCCAACCTTGCGATCTTCGAGACCGAGGGGACGATGGGCGCGCTTCAGCCGAAGATCCGAACGCTCTGGGAGGCGCTCGATCGCCTCCGCGCCCTCCCCGCCGTGGGGGAGGTCCGGGGCCTCGGCTTCATGGCCGGGATTGAGCTGGTGGCGGATAAGGCGCGCAAGACCCCCTTCCCTCCCGGGCGGCGGATGGGCCGGCGGGTCACCCTCGCCGCCCGGCGGCGCGGACTCGCCATCCGCCCGCTGGGGGACGTGATCGTCCTCATGCCCCCCTATTGCGTGAGCGCGGAGGAGATCGCCTGGATGGCGGAGACGGTGGGAGAGTCCATCGAAGAAGCGGCGGCGGAGGCCTGAGCCGAGGGCGGCGCCTTCAGCCCCTACCGCCGCCCGGGCGGGGGCGGCTCCCCCGAGGGGGCGCCCGCGGTTCCCGCCCCGGGCTCCCCGACGGGGGAGACGGGCGCGCGGGGAACGCCGGCCGGTGTGGGAGGCCGCGGCGGGGCGGGGGGCGCCTCGGCCGGCTCCGGCGCCGATGCGAGGATGAGATCCTCCCGCAGGCGGAGGGGGCCGTTGATGGTCAGCGAGCCCGCGATGGTCTCCGCCTCCTGGCCGTCGATGAGAATCACCACCCGCTCGAAGATGTCCCCGAAGTTGAGAAGCACCGTGTTCGCCACCCCGTAGACGGTCAGCAACTCGGCCCAGGCGCCCCCCGGGTGGGCGTCGCGCACGGTGCGGTCGAGGTCCACGTAGGCGATCCCCCTCGGATCGGGGAACACGGCGCGCAGCTTCGTCCCCGGGGGGACGATGGGCGCGTAGCCCGGCCGCTTCGGTCCCGAAAAGAGGGCCTCCAGCACGCGGCGCAGGTTCTGGGCGACGTTATCCCCCCGCTCGACCTCGGCGGGATACCGGATGAGCCCCTCCTCCCGCGCGCTCGCGAAGACGAGCTCCACCTTCAGGGGGGCCGCCAGGCCGGACGCTTCCCCGCCGGCGGCGCCGGGAGCGGCCACCTCTCCCTTCCGGATCAGGTCCATGAGCGGATCGGCGTAGTAGAGGGCCGCGATTCCGCTGAGGCCGATGAAAGCCAGCGTGAGGAGGAGACGCCCGGTCGACTTCATCTGGCGCCCTCCGCCTGGGTGGCGCCCCCCGCCGGGGTGGCGGCCCCTGCCGGGGCCGACCCGGCCTCGGCCTCGGACCTCTCCTCCGGCGCCCCGGCGGAGGGCGCTTCGGGGGCCAGGGACTCGGGAGCCGGCGGCTCGGGGAGGGGGGTGTCGGGAATGCGCCCGAAGCGGAGGATCTCCTTCTCCAGGGCGATCAGATATGGGTCCTCCCCCTTCATCTCGCGCAGGCGCGCCGCCTCCTCCGGGGTGGAGATCACCCCCAGGCTCACGTAGATCGCCGGCATCTTGGCCCCCTCCAGGGCGCGCAGCGGGAGGGCCCGCAGGGGCGCCTCGCTTCCCTTCATGATGGCCGCGAACCGGCTCCGAAGGCCCTTGGCGAAACGGCGGCTCCCGGCCAGGTTGACGTTCTGGCCGCGCTGCCAGCGCAGGGCCACCGCCTCGGGCGGCTCGCCCGCCGCGACGGGGGGGCGCTGGGGGGAGGAGACCAGGATGGAGGGCCCGCGCACGCCCGGGGTCCAGGATGAATCGGCGTGGAGGGAGACCAACAGGGCCGCCCCGTTGTAGTTCGCAACGGCGGCGCGCTGGACGGCCGTCACCTCGATGTCCCCCCCCCGGGTGAGGACGACCTTGATCCCGGGCCGCCTCTCAAGCCGCCCGGCCAGGAGCCTGGCGATGCGGAGGGTGAAATCCTTCTCCAGGAGGGGCCCGGCGCCCCGGCTGCCCGTCTCGCGCCCGCCGTGCCCCGGGTCGAGGACGAGGATGAAGGGCGCGGCCGCGGTGGGGCCCGTGGGGGCGCCCTCCCCTCCCCTTCCCCCCGCCAGGGGGGCCGCGGGGGCCGGAGGGGGCTGCGCGGCCCGCGCGCCCGCCGCAAGGGCGAGCGCGGCGGCGAGAATGACGGCG